>JAJYJC010000012.1 GCA_021796415.1 bacterium | reverse complement strand
TTAAAAATTCTTTTAACAGTTTCTTCAAGGACGGGTTTTTGATGTTCTCTATAGCGTCTGTAATCTCGCCAAACATCTTCTCAATATCTCTAGGTGCTGTTGGCTGGAAGTCTGACAAATCGTACTTTTCCACCTTTGTCATATTGGTAATGCGAAGCTGGGGGCCATTGAAATCCTCCACTGTGGCAGAGATACTAACCACATCAGATTCTTCGGCGCTCTCGCATTTTGGCATATCGTCAGACCAGATTTTTCCTTTTATCGAACCGGTTTTGTCAGATAGTGTGATGTCGATATAAGGACGGTTGTTTCTGGTAGCTGTCTTTTTGTAGCTTTTGATGGCAAACAGCTCGCCAAAGACACTGTCGCCGTTTTCTAGATCACTAACAAAAATCTTTTTCATGATCCTAGTATACAGGAAATAACGCTACTGTTCCAAGCAATTTAATTTGGTTAAAGGCTAAATTCCAACACCTGACAATTATCTATACTTGTTTTCCACATTTCATAGTCTGGCAACTGATTATAATATCCATATACGATTTTTAGTATTTCACTGTGAGTGGATACTAGAACCGCATTGCATTTTAGATCTCTTAAATCTTCTAAAAAGGAAATTACTCTCTTTTTTTCTTCAGCAAGCGATTCACCGTTATTGACCTTCGTGTTTAGAATGTCCCTTTCCATGGCTTTAAAAAATTCGGAAGCGGGCTTGCTATCAAAGCCTGTTTTCCTATCACTTATCCTTCTATCAACTATGAATTTTAAATTCCGATCTCCGGCTACGATTCTAGCTGTTTCCTGGGTTCTTTTTAGATCAGAAACAAATACAGCGTCAAACTTTACCCCTCTTAATTTTTTCGCAACTATATTTGCTTGTTTTATACCCAAACTGGTAAGATGTACATCTTTTTTAGGATCGTCATTGCATAGGTCAAGGACATTATAGTTTGTCTGGCCATGTCTAATGAAATATGCTTCCATCTTATTTCCACAAAGAACTTTTCTTATAGTCGTCGAGGTTTTCTAGAGCCATGCCGGTTCCTTTGGCGACACAGAGATGTGAGTCATCCGCGATAAATGCCGCGATACCGGTTGCCTTTGAAAGAAGCTTGTCCAGGTTTTTAAGTTTTGAGCTTCCGCCGGTCATTATGAGGCCGCGGTCAATGACGTCGCTTGAAAGTTCCGGAGGAGTTTTCTCAAGGACGCTTCTGATAGAAAGAATAATTTTATCCAGCTGATTTTGCAGTGCTTCTGTAACTTCGGTCGAATTTACAGTAATGGTTTTGGGCAGGCCGGCCAAAATGTCGCGGCCACGTATTTCATAAGTTTTTTCTTTTGCAAGAGGCATTGCGCTGCCGATGGCGATTTTTATTTCCTCGGCCGTTTTGTCACCAACTGCCAAGCTGTATTTCTTGCGAATGTAGTCAGCGATAGCTTGGTCGAGCTTGTCTCCGCCGATTCTCACCGAGCTTGACGCGACTATTCCGCCAAGCGACAAAATTGAAACTTCTGTCGTGCCGCCGCCGATATCAACTATCAAGTTTCCCGCCGGTGTGTCGATCGGTATTTCTGCGCCGATGGCAGCGGCGATGGGCTCCGGTATGATATAAGCTGCCTTTGCGCCGGCTTGCTTGGTGGCGTCGACGACGGCTCTCTTTTCAGTCGAGGTGGCGCCGGCCGGTACGCTTATCATTACTTCGGGGCGAAACAATCTGACTCCGCCGGAAACTTTATTTATGAAATAACGAATCATGGACTCTGTCACTCTGTAGTCGGCGATGACGCCGTCGCGGAGGGGCCGGTAGGCTTTGATAGCATCCGGTGTTCTGCCGACCATTTCTTTGGCTTCTTCTCCCACTGCCAAAACTCGGTTGTCTTCACTGACGGCAACCACAGAAGGCTCATTTATGACGATGCCCTTCTTGGGCACATACACCAAAACATTTGCCGTCCCTAAATCTATGCCTATACGATTTGTAAACATTAATCAGTCCTTTTTATGTCAGCTCCCAAGCCTTGAAACTTTTCTACAATATTTTCATATCCCCTGTCAATGATATCCGCATTTGAAATGGTGCTTTTGCCGTTTGCGATCAAGGCAGCCAGGATTAAGGTCGCGCCGGCCCGTAGATCAAGGGTCGTAATGTTTTTGCCATACAAAGTCGTGGGTCCCATTATGACGGCTCTGTGCGGGTCCAGAATAGATGCATCAGCTCCCATCTTTTTCAACTCTTTCAAATGGTTTAGCCGGCCTTCGTACATGGTTTCGTGAATCAGGGAGGAGCCTTCTGCCTGAGTCATTAAAACTGAAAATGGCGCTTGCAGGTCTGATGGAAAGTGCGGTGAAGGCGCCGTCCATATGTTGACGGGCTTAATCTTTACGCTTTTGTTTACCTTTATGAAATCTTTTCCGGTCTCCAGGATTATCCCGGCTTCTTTAAACTTTGAAAATATAGAGTAATCCATTTTTGACGGGTCTATATTCTCGATTTTAATCTCGCTTCCGGTCGCGGCAGCAGCGACAATGTACGTGCCGGCTTCGATCTCATCCGAGATGATTGTGTGAGTTGTCGGTTTGAGTTCCTTGACGCCTTCTATTGTCAGTTTATTTGTTCCGATTCCCGAGATGCGCGCTCCCATTTTATTTAAGAAATGGCATAAATCCTGGACATGAGACTCGCAGGCTGCCAAAGAAAGATGGGTCGTTCCCTCTGCCAGGCATGCCGCCATAACAACATTTTCAGTGGCAGTCACGCTCATAAGATTCAAAACAATATCGCTGCCCTCAAGCTTCTCTGCGGTAAGCGTATAAATGTCGCCATTTTCCGTGATGGTGGCACCAAGCTGCTCGAAAGCCTCAAAGTGGTCATTTAACGGTCTGTTGCCGATAATGCATCCGCCGGGAGCCGGTATCTTTACCTTGTTTACCCTGGTTAGAAGCGGTCCGAGCAACAAAATCGAGGCGCGGAATTTTTTCACAAGATTAAAGTCAGGATCTTTGCCGTTTATTTTTGTTGTGTCAATCTCGAGCGTATTGTCTTTAAACTTAACTTTGCCGTCCAGATTCTCGATGATTTTCAATAAATTGTGAATGTCGGTAATATCCGGGACATTGTGAAGCTTGCTGACACCTCTCGTTAAAAGTGTAGCGGTAATGATAGGAAGCGCTGCGTTTTTGCATCCGCTTACCTTAACACTGCCGTGGAGTTTGGCCGGACCGTTTATAACTATTTTTGACATCGTTTACCCTATTTACGAAACAAGAGTGATTATAGCATAATAACTTGCAGATTTGAATTGTTTTTTAAATCATCCTTTCTGTTTTATCGGAATCTGTGCGATAATGAGGTTATGTTAGAAATTTTAGGTATAGCGTCGGGTCTTGTAATTATTTTTGCTTTTTTCGCTTTCTATCTTAAAGAAATCCTAGAGAGAAAAGCCAAACCGGAAAGAGCCTCATGGTTTATTTGGTCGATATTAGGCGCAATAGCCTTCTTTTCACAGCTTGCAAAAGGCGCAACCTGGTCTCTGTGGTTGCCGGCGGCCGATACGTCGATTGTTATCTTAATTTTTATTCTATCATTCAAATATGGAACGGGGGGGGTCACAAGAAGAGATATAGTCGGCCTTATCGGAGCTGGCATGGGTTTGATCTTGTGGTATTTTACAAAGGAAGCAACGTGGGCGCTGGTTATAACAATACTGATTGATCTGATAGGCACCTATCTTACAGTTGCAAAAACTTATGAAGATCCCGAGAGCGAAACCATGATTTATTGGCTGCTCATCGGAACTGCGGGTGTTTTGTCAACATTGGCAGTTGGCAAACTAAATTTAATCTTGCTTCTCTACCCTGTTTATATTGCCCTTGCAAACTACGCCGTTGCCCTAGCCATGGTGCTGGGCAGAAAAAGAGAACCCAAGTTTAATAAGGCTTGAAATATTCATTGAGTCTGCGGGTAAACAATCATTGTTGTCATTCTGGCTTGACCAGAATCCAACTTATATTTATGTTTTTAGATTCTGAGCAAGCCAGAATGACGGCCCTGGAAACGCTTTTCAATTTTTCTTTTACAATCTAGCCGTTTTCTTGTATAATTGCCCTTGTGATAAAGTTTGAGCAAAGAAAAATTTACCTATATTTTCTGTATCCGCTGGCGACAATAGCTTTTATTATTCTCAGCATTTTTTTTATCTTGTCTGCCAAGGGCTATGTTTTTGTTTATGATGACGGTATAAAGGTTGAAAAAACAGGAATGATAATTGTGAGCACCAACCCCACCGGGGCGCAAATTTACTTAGACGGGAAGAATCAGTCCAAGTCCACAGTCCCCTTTTTATCGACAAATCTCAATAATTTAAAAAAAGGCAAATATACACTGTCTCTTGAGAAAAATGGTTTTTACAAATGGCAAAAGGAGCTAAGCGTCTATCCGGAAATGGTGACATGGGCAAACTATGCGCTTTTGTTTTCCAAAAATCCCAAAGTAGAGAAAACTAGTTTTACAGGAAAGCTGGTTGGCTCAATGGACTCCGGAGATAATAAATCGAGCGTACTTCTCACGCAAAACGCGGACAATGAACTAATTTATCTTGTCAATAATTCCGACGACAGTAAAACCGACATCTTCGAAACTGCAAAAATGAAACCGGAGGAAAGAATTTCGGGCATAAGTATCATCGCCTGGTCAGATGATCGCAGGAATCTTCTCGTGCGCGGCATGAAAGGCCCCGATGCTCAGTATTACCTTATAAACACAGAGAACAAAAGCGCGCAAAATATCAGTGGAACATTTCTAGCAAACCTTGACGGAGTTAAATTTAATCCCTCCAACAGTGATGAGGCGTTTGCTTTGGAGGGCGGAATCTTGTCAAAAATTAATTTTTCCTCAAAGTCGCTGCAAAAATTTACAGAACAAAACATTATTTATTACACGCTATCCCAGGACGGAAACATTTATTACATACAGCAGGATAAAAATGGCACCAGATCTCTGTGGCAGGCAAAAACTGATTTTACCGGCAAGGCGATTATAACCGACGGCATCCCGCTAAGTGATGGATATGATATGAAGATTTCCTCTCAAAATCAAAGGGTAGCTCTTAGAACCAAGGATAATACCCTCTACCTTATAACCCAAGAAGACAACAAGGAGATGCTCATAGTTATGGGTAAGGATATCTCAGAGTTTGAGTGGTCGCCGGACGGGAACAGGATAATTTACAAAAACAACGAGAGCGTGAAGGATTTTGAACTTGTTGATTATAAGAAAGAAAGCCGAGAATATCTAATCACTAATGGGAATGGCTTAACAAAATTTACTTGGTATGACAACGACCATTTACTTGCCGAGAAAGCGGACGGACGAATTGAAGTAATGGATTTTGACGGTGAAAATGAAATAAATCTGGCAAGCTCTGTGCCGGGGACGAACTTTTTCTTTTCGGCCGATAATCACAATATAAACTTTTTCTCAAAAGTCAACGAGGCTCAATTTGTTTTGTCGAGATACGTGACAGAATTTTAGTTTAGGATCCTAGCACATAGGTCCGACCTATGCCATGGGTCGGACCTATAGAACTAGTTTGGCAGCAGGCCGGACAACGAATCCCAGAAAGAAGACCCTTTGGTCGTAGTTGTGGTTTTGGGTGTCTCTACCACCTTTTCTTTTGTTACAACAGTGGGTTTGTAGTACGCAGGGTCGGTCCTGTCAAAATGCACCACTAGCCTTCTCAAGCTAGTTCCCGCGGGAGTGCAGGTCATAAGGCTTAAGACGGGGGTGTCGGTGGGCGCCAGTACGCTCATGTCGTTTGGCTGAACCACGACTGCATCTCTCATGGTGTATACAAATTTTTTGCCATTGTAGTAGATAATTGCTTGGTCTCCAGGTTGAAGCTTATCGAGCAGTACAAAAACATAATTATATTTGCCGGTGTCCCACCAATAGTTTGAACTATGACCCGTGATAAATGAATTCCCCACCTCACCCGGTGCAACGGTGCCGTCATAATGAACAACGCCGTTATGAAGCTCGTCATGGACCTTGTTTTCATCGGTGGTGTCAGCCATAACAATCGGGGCATTTACATTTAGCTTGGGTATAACCAAGACATTGCCGGCCGGGATAACTTCGCCCGGGGCGAGCGCTGCCGAATCGGCAGATTTTTTCTGGACCACCTCTTGTGTCTTTACGATGGTCTTTTGCATCTCTGGTTTCTTCCAGCTCCACCGCGCGTAATACAGAGGCAGGTTAAACAATAAATATATTCCAAGGAAAAGGCTTGCCGCTACCAGTGGGTAACGATATTTTTTCTGTTGCCAAGATTGTTTTACGAATTTTATTACCTTTCGCATATCTATATTTTTAGGCATTTTCTTTTCCAGCCAAACTGCAATTTTCTGAGAGGCTGTTTTTATCTCGTTACTTTGATAGATTACACGACTTTCGTTTTCGGGCTGTGCCTCCTTGCTTTGGACATCTTTGATAGGAGGAGTTTTAGGAGGAGATGCAGTCTTCCCTACTGCCTGGGCTATTGAATCAAGCAGCTTTTGATGGCCATGGTCTCCTTCAAAAATCTTGAATATATCTTCAAGTTCCGAAATAGTCGGCTCCAGCTTTTTGCCTGCCTTTTTTGCGGTCTTTTCTACCTTATTCTCGGCGTTGCGGACGATGCTTCGGAGATATTCCATGAGTTTTTTCTCGCCATAGGCATCCCTAAAGGCACGAACCACTTCTTCCAGCTCGGAAAGCTTTAGTTCATGGGGGTTATTGCTCAGTTTTTTACCCATGGGTTTTTTCCTTTTCCATGTTTTGATATTCTAACATAATAACAATAAGAAGTCAATGATTTTTTGGCAGCTTGCAGGTTCGACCCGCCAAGCAGGTCGAACCTGCTTGGCGGGTCGTTCCCTTTTCTTGAAAATTGATTGCAGATAGGCTATAATTTCAAGGTAAAATTTAGCATAGCACATTCGTAGTCCCATTCAATTAGTTAAATTTTAAAAGCCGAAGTGGCCCCGCACATAAATTACGTGCGGGATAAACTCCACTGATATTTTACAGGCCCGCGTGGTGGAATTGGTAGACACGCAGGACTCAAAATCCTGTGAGGGCAACCTCATGTCGGTTCGACTCCGACCGCGGGCACCAAAGATTAACATTTCAGAAGTAGAGTTTATCCGCCATTGGCGGAACTCCCCCTTCGGCACCAGGAAATGAAGAGAATTGCCATTGAAAGACGGAATTTATTCACCGTAGCGAAGCGGAGGTGGAACCGCGGGCACCAAAATTTTAAGAATCGACATGAGATTAAAGATCTTGCAATGGAATACGTGGTTTAAGGAAGATATTAAGAATAAGCTTGCTTTCCTTCAGGAAATAAATGCTGATATTTATTGCTTGCAAGAATTAAACGTAAATGAAGATATTAATGAATTTGAGCTTCTGAAATCGAAAGTAAAGCTCGAGGGCGCCTTGGCAATCGCCGACACCGATCATGGTGGCCAGGGAAACGCGGTTTTATCAAAATTTCCGATTGAATCATCGGAATCTTATTTTATTAAGGAACCTGTGGAACCTCGGAAACATTTTTCGGACGAAGGCAGGGTCTATTTAGAGACTAAGCTGAAATTAAAAAATCGAAACCTTGTCGTGGGAACCACTCACATGTCTTACACAGATGCATTCGAGGAAAATCCGCTCAAGAAGCAAGAATCGGATAATTTGCTAAAAATTCTAAAGGATTATAGTAATGGATATGTTTTTGCCGGAGATTTAAACACGCCCGAGGATTCATTGTTAATAAAAAAGTTAGAAAGATTGTTTAAACACGCAGGGCCGGATTATTCTGAGAAAACATGGACAACAAAAGATTTTGGCTATAACGGATTTAAAGTAAACTCGCTTGATTACAGGCTAGACTATGTATTTGCAACAAGAGACATAAAAGTCGTAGATGCAAAGATTATTCAAACTAAATACTCTGATCACTTGCCGATTCTAGCTGAAATTTATATTTAATTGTTTTAACAAAGTGGCGATTAAAAAAGACACCCGTGCACAAGTGTCTTTTTTAAATCGCTTTTTAGCTGATTATTTACCGGCCCATTTCATAGCCATATCGCCGATAATCGGAAGTTTGAACTCTTGGCCCTGGTAAGCCTTGACCATAAGTAGAATCCAAAGAACCAACCAAAGAATCCAAAGTATCCAGCTCAGTGTCAATATGCCAAATCCGATAACCGGAAGAAGCATAGGTATGAGAAGCCAAATCAAGACACTAAGGACACCGAATGTTAGGATTGATTGAATCGCGTGGAATTTAACAAACTTGTTATCTTTTTCGATCAATAAAAATATAACTCCAGTTACCCATCCAGCAAGATAACAAAGCATTGCTGCTACATTTTGATCCAGTCCGCTTGATCCTTTCTTTTGTTCTGCCATTATTTCACCTCCCTTCCGTTTTACCCGTCCGCAGACGGTATAATTTAATTAACTCTAATGCTATTATCCTTAAATTCAAAAGCCAATGCAAGAGTATTTTTTCCAAGATACCGTGAATTCAAAAACCTCCTCTGTCATCCCGAGCGGAGCGATAGCGGATTCGAGGGATCCCTTTTAAAAAATTAAATTCAAGTACAGTTTAAGGGATTTCTCCGCTCGCAATTCACGTGATGTCGGTCGAAATGACAAATATGGGCGGGGTTTTTGAACTCCGGCCACGGAAGATACTGTTGACCTTTTCTGCGTTCTATAATATAATATTTTGGTAATAAAAAGAGGTATGTCATGTCCCACACAAAAGCGGGCGGTTCATCAAAAAATGGCAGAGATAGCGCCGGTAAGAGATTGGGCGTCAAGATTTTTGGCGGCCAGTTTACGCGTTCCGGGCAGGTTTTGGTGCGACAGCACGGCACAAAGTGGGAACCCGGAGTAAATGTTCTGGTGGGTAGAGATGATACTCTGTATGCCAAGACGGATGGTTATGTAAAATTTACAAAAAAGAAGCTCTTAAAATATACCGGCAAGCTAAAGAGAAAAACAATCATAAATGTAGAACCAGTCAAAAAATAATCCGCAAAAGGCGGATTATTTTTTTAGAATTTAGAATAATTGAATAGTGGAATAATGGAATGGGAACGCAGAATATAGAATAGTTCTAAATAATGCGATTATTCAAAATTCAAGATTATTATTCTGACCCACGTGCACTTTTTAAAATCGTTCATAAAAAAGACCAATTACGCGTCATTCTGGCTTGGCCAGAATCATTTTAAAGCACAAATTTCTAGTAAAAATCCATGGATGACAAAAAGTGCACGTTGCCCAGATTCTTATTCTATTATTCAATTATTCTCCTCTTCAGGATTCAAAAACCCAGGGGATTCCTCGGCATGCAGCCTGCCCTGAGCGAAGCCGAATGGGTCCTTGTCAGGAAGTCGCTCGAAATGACAGAAAGTATTATCTGGATGCCGGTTTTACTTCAATCTCAATATCGGTTGATACCCCATGTCCCAGTTTTACATGTGCGATGTGTTCGCCTGCTTCGCGGATGTTTTCGGGAAACTCGATACTGTGCCTGTCTATCTCAAATCCCTTTTCGATAAGCTTCTCACTAACATCTTTATTTGTCACCGATCCGTATAGCTTCCCCTCATCTCCTATCTGCATTTCGAGTGTAATCTTTGCCCTTCCAATTTTTTCTGCCAGTTTTTCTGCCTCAATAACTTTCTTCTCTTCCTCTTTTTTAATCTTTTCAAGTCTTGATTCTATCTTCTTCATTTCCTCATCGGTAGCGATAACCGCAAGATTTTTCCTGAAAAGAAAATTCCTGGCGTAACCATCGGGAACATTTTTTACATCCCCAACCTTATTTGTCTCAATGTTTTCTAAAAAAATTACCTTTACCACTCTGTTCTCCCTTCTGTTATTTACGTTTCTCTCAGTTATTCCTCTTTTTTCTCTGTCATTCGCCCCTCTTCTGTCATTCCCGCGAAGGCGGGAATCTATCTGATACTATTTTATTTGTCTGGATTCCCGCCTTCGCGGGAATGACAATGCAAGATGTGTCTGTATTGTTCTGTGTTCTCAAATTTTACTTTGCCAGCAGCCCCATCGCCTTATCCATCTGCGGATCGCGATTCGCACTAAAATCTGCATCGGTCAGTTTGACTTCAATGTCAGGATTGATGCCTGTTTTGTTTATGTTGACATCGTTTGGCGTATACCAGTGGGCGACCGTAACCTTCAGCTCTGAGCCGTCGGGGAGATTTTCCACTTCCTGTACCGAGCCCTTGCCAAATGTTTTCTCACCCACGAGACGGGCGCGGCCATTGTCATGCATTGCCCCGGCAGTGATCTCGGCTGCCGAAGCCGAGCCGCCATTTACCAGAACAATCATTGGGTATTTGTTCTTGTCTGTCATTTTGCCGTTCCCGCTTGCCGAAAAAGTCTGGCTTTTCCCGTGTTTGACGTCTTTTTCCGTAACTATTGTGCCGCTTTGCAGGAATTCACTCGAAACGTCAATGGCGCTATCGAGCAGGCCGCCGGGGTTGTTTCTGAGGTCTAAAATAATGCCGTGCACGTTGTGGCTTATCCCGTCGTCCTCAGCCTGGCGTATTAAGCTTGCCGTTTGGTCGTCAAATCTTGAAGCGGTAATCACTAAAATACCGTTTTTGATGGAATATTTCACGCTTTTGACATCTATAGTGGCTCGTGTAATCTTGTAATCTTTTATTGCGCCTGCCCTATCGATGGTTAATGTCACGTCGGTGCCTTCCTTGCCCCTAATCTTTGACACAGCCGTATCAAGCGGCATGCCGCTGGTATTTTCGCCGTTAATTTTCGTTATCACATCTCCGGCCTTTATGCCGGATTTGTCTGCCGGTGAACCGGGGATGGGCGCTATGACCGTTAACTTGTCATTTTTGATGCCGATCTCTGCCCCGATGCCGGAAAATGTGCCGGACAAATCCTGCTCAAACTGCTTCGCTTGGTCAGGATTGAAAAATTCCGTATACGGGTCGCCGAGCGACTTGACCATGCCATCGATCGAACCGTAGAGCATATTTTTGTAGTCCACATTTCCGTCAAACTTGCTGCCGATGGTATCCCAAACTTTCCAAAATTCGTTGAAGTCGACATTTTTTGACCCGCCCGTGTTTGTAATGATTTGCGGCAGCAGTCCGCCGGTCGGCAATGATCTGGCATAGCCCAAGATGTATCCGCCGGAAAATATCATAAATGCCGCCAAAAGAGAGACCAGCAGCCTCTTTTTTCGATTGTCTTTCGGTGTTTTCTTTGTGTTCTTATCGTTTGCCATAATTCACTGTCATTCCGGATTTGATCCGGAATCTATACTAATAAACTATAATTCGTCATTCTGGCTTGACCAGAATCCAAGGTCGGATCTTCTAGTACTCACAAGGTCCGACCTTGCAAGCAATTTCCTTTGTCATTCTGGCTCTGTCCAGAATCATTTTTATTTCTGGATTCCGGATCAACTGATTATATTTTAGCGGAATAGTCCGGAATGACAAAAGTGTACACTTACCGTCATTCCTGCCCGCCTTTGGCTGGAATCCGGAATCATTCTACTGAATTTTCAACATAACAAATACCATTCTACCCTCTCCGCGCAGAAATATCAATTGTCTATTTGGAGAAAATTAAAGATAAGTGAAAGCGTCACCTACCTCGATTTGCTTGTAGCGATGGCCATAGCCATAAAAAGGATCGTTTACATTGTATGTGTCACCTGAATGGCTAATTATCACTATGAAGTGTGCACCATCCACGTGTGCGATCACTGGCATGCCTGAATCTAGCGCTTGATTTATGGCCCCCCAATCAGTTCCTAAATCTTTTTGTTCATGACCATTAATGGATTGTGTCCATTTATCATCTATTAATTCACCATCACTCTGATAATTATGTAACTTAGCTTCTTGTAAAGGATCTGTTAGAGTCCCTAACATAGTTCTTACCATTGCATAACTTGTTATTAAGCATCCGTCTTCTATCATGGTATACCCAGGTGTGTATTGATAATTGGCCCAGCTTGGGTCTTGTTGACTCCAGTATGTGTAGGGTGAGCTATTGGTATTAACAACCACTAAATTACCAGTTGTGCCACCACAGCCATATACAAGACAATATAGTATCCCTTTCTTTGCGTTTAAACCTGTTATATTTTGTTGTAAAAGCGCTGCATCATTTTGGGTTACGGCCAAAAGATTTGATTGTGTTGACTTCTTATTGCTAAGATCAGCTTCTTGGGAATCGAGGCTCTTCTTTAGATTTTCCTCATCCACTTTGGTTTTGTCCAGGTTTGCTTTTGTTTCTTTAATTTGATTTAACGTGTCCTGTACCTTGAGCTGCATGGTTTGAAGGTATTCCGACTGGTCTACGAAGTCAGAAAAATTGTTAGAGCTGGCAATCATTTCAAGCGGTGAGGTGTTGCCGTTTTCATATAATGTTATCAAAAACGAATTAAGGGTATCTTTTTCCTTTGCCAGCTTCTCTTCTGTTTGAGTGATTTGTTCCTTCGTGATTGCTATCTTATCGTTTGTTGCCTGGATTTGAAGTTGGGTTTGGCCGATTTGGCCACTCAGTACATTTATCTGGTCGCCTAACGTCTTTATTTGCGATTGTTTTGTTGAGAGGTCTTGGTTTGCAGTGTTTAACTGGGCATTAACGGCATTTAGCTCGTCCTGGGCGTCTGCAAGCGCATGTTGCGGCTGATTTGCCGGCATCAAGATAAGAGAGAGCGAAAATATAGCAACGATGACAATTGCCTTGCTTAAGGATTTTGAGAGATATGTTTTTAATGCATTTCTCATCACAAGCGCTATTATAACACTTTTGTTTTAATTTACAAAAACATATTGGGTAATCTGCGAGTATGTGAACAAACGATTAGCACCCTGGTACAAAGGATCATTCATTGTCCAGCTGCTTCCTGAAACTCCCGTAATGACCACATAATGATTGCCGATAAAGTTTCCATAGCGATCATAAAGATTCACCCCTACTATAAACGGCTTTCCTGCATGTGCCCATGAGTTTGCCTTTCCTGGATCCCAAGACACTTGAGCAGAAAATCTTCCCCCAGAAGCAGTATAAATGCCGCCCCAGTATATATTGTCCCAAGCAAGGCCGCTGGAAAAATATCCTGGATTTCGCGCTATATCCGCTGGTGAAACTCCATAACCATATTTTTGGAAAATCATAGCCAAACTGGTAATTCCGCAACCAAAATCATTAATGTAAGACGGAGTGGTTGCTTTCCAGGTTTTGCCATCCCAATAATATGGTGGTCTGTTTGCGTCATTCATAGCTACCCATGCCCAACGACCATCCCATTGGACCAATGAAGGTACTGTGCTATTTGTCACGGTTGGCGCACCACCGATACCACTTCCTTCCGTAGTGTTTCCACCTGATGTATTTGTTGTTTCTGGTGGCGGGGGAGGCGGATTCTTAAGGAAGTCTCTAATTTTGTTGGCCTCGTTTTGCTTGGAAGCAATAAGATTTTGGATACTTCCCTTTTGCTGATTTGCCTGATTGAGCAGTACCTGTTTGCCATATCGCTGTTTGTCCAGCTCATTCCTTTGGTTCAGTTGGGTTTGTTGGAGAGCGGCTATTTGATTTTTTTTCTGCTGGATGTTGTTTTTGTTGTCCGACAATTCTTTCTCGAGCCCCTTGATGGTGTCGATAGTGTCCTTGGTTTTCTCCTGAATAGTTTGCAGATATTCATCCCTATCCACAAAGTCAGAAAAGCTGTTTGAGCCGGCGATTAGCTCTATCGGGGTAACATTTGAATTTTCATAAATTGTCACGAGTTGTTCGTTTAGGTCTGCCTTCTCGGTCTTGAGCTTGGCTTCATTCGCAGCGATCTTGCCGTTTATGTCGGTGATTTGAGTGTTTGCCGCATCTATCTGGGCTTGCGTGTCATTAATCTGTAACTGGACAATATTGATCTGGCCGTCATAGACCGCCACTTCGTCAGAGAATGTTTTGGCATCTTTCTTTTTTGCATCGAGTTGTGTTTGCAGCTGGGCAATCTGAGTATTTAGGTTATCCACATCCGCCTGAGTGTAAGCATTGGCTGGCTTGTTTGTCGGGACAAAGACGATAGCCATCAAAAAAAGAGCCAAAATACAAACAGCTCTATAAAATGTATTTGATAGGATTTTCCCGGTCCGTCGATTTGCCGGACAGTTTTTTGTTTTGGTTTTTGCCAAATTCCCTTTTGATAATTGGAAATTGGTTATTGGAAATTTCATTCCCTCCCCCTCCGCGCACATTATATATTAAATATGCCGTGTGCACAATATATCATAACAATTATCACACCCCTGTCAAGATTTTTATGGTTAATCTCACAAAAATCTCAAGCCACAAGGTTCGACCTGTCAAGCAGGTTCGACCCGCTGTGCAGGTCGAACCTTGTAAATACTTGTAAATACATCAGTCTAAAATTACATCTTTCAGTATTTTTAAGGAATCGATCTTGTAGTCTTCGACGAATTGTTTGTATTCATGAGGGTTATTGAATTGTTCAAGGACGGCAGCCGGCTTGACCCAAGTAAGAGCGCTTTCATTATCCAAAAAATATTTATAGCTTGAGTAAGGATACTCTTCCAGTTTTTGGTTTATGTCTAATGGATTCATATGAATATATCGCGAGAGATGTATGAGATATTCATCCTTATCAACCAGAGCAGCTTTATATGTTCCTTGAAAAAGACTACCCACTCGTTTGTATTTTTTGTTGAAGTAAGCGACATAAGCGTTTGAGATACTTCTCATAAATTCGGTCATGCCTGATTCGTCAAGCAATTTGATCAAAAAATGAAAGTGATTTGGCATCAGGCAGTAAGCAATAAGCTCTAGTGATTCCGACTTATCTTTGACGCGGGTGTATTCCATAAAGTCCGGTTTCTCTCCCGATAAAGAAAGTTCAAGGAGGCGGGTAAAAACATGATAATCTTTCTTATCGGGGAAAATTGTCCGCTTTTCCACTCCGCGGTTATAGATATGATATATCTCATTCGGAGCAAACTTTTTAACTATATTTCTGCTAGGCATAACATAAACATTATCTCTAACAAGGTTCGACCTGTCAAGCAGGTTCGACCCGCTATGCAGGTCGAACCTTGTAAAGCTTCTTCAAGGCTAGTTTATGTAGACTATGCCGTAGTCGTAGGGATTGATTACCCTTTCGTCGTAGGAGTATGGCGTCCAGTTGTATTCAGAAATCAGGATCGTGCCGTTTCCGTAGACCGCCTCAACGATCGCAACGTGGCCATAGCCTCCGATATATGGAAATACTGCAACCGCTCCCGGATTTGGTCCGCCGTTTGCCATGCCGGCCCATTGGGCTGCGTTGCCCATGGCTCTTGGCACCGGCCGGCCGTGCGCGGCGCGCCACCAAGCAGCATATGATGTACATTCACCGATTAAGTATCCGTATGCGTCGGGCGTGTCTATTAAATTTGAAGGAGGCGGGTTGCCGTATGGATAGCCTCCGCCGCCGCCCGTCATGACATTCTCGGAAAACTGGGCTGACATAGCCGCCTTTTGGGCATAGAGGCTATTTAATTGACCCTGAAGGTTTGTGGCATCGGCGTTTGCTTGAGCCAGCAAATTATTTTTTAGCGCAAGCTGGTTGTTTAAGCCCTGCTGCTCTAAAACCTGTTGGTGCTGCATAGTTTTTAGGCTCGCCATTTGCTTATCCAGGTCATGTCTCTGCTGATTCAGCTGATCCTGGATTGCTCGTATTTTGTCCACAACCTCCTTGGCTTTCAGCTGCATGGTCTGCAGGTATTCCGCCTGATCTACAAAATCCGAAAAGTTATTTGCCCCGGCTATTTGCTCGAGTGCCGGTGTATTACTGTTTTCATAGATAACCGTCAGATATTCATTTAAAATATCTCTTTGTTTTTTAAGCTCAGCCTTGTTTGCGGCAATCTTTTGATTTAGGTAATCTATGTCGGCTGTTGTCTTGCTAATATCTCCTGCGGTCTGGTCAATCTGGGCCTGGAGAGCGGCCGCTTGATTATCGATAGCTGAGATCTCGTTTTGAATGGAATTTGCCTGCGCCTGTTTGGCATTTAAGCTGTTTGTCACTTGGTTGATCTGGCCGTTGATCTGATCCATGGTGGCGGCATTTGCTTGCTCCATGGTGCTTAAAGGAAGGACAAACAATAATAACATAGATACAAAAGAGATCCCCGCCGCTAAATCAGCTCTTAATCTTTTGCGGTTAAAAATTTTGAGCGACGACTTGTCTCTCAACCAGCGGCTCGGCGGTGTACCTAAATTACCTAGTTGACAAAACTTGACTGGATTCCCTGCCTCGCCGGCCCGCCTGCCGGACGGGCAGGCAGGCAGGCCGCCGGAGTTTATGCTGAACTCTGATTCAGTGCGGGAATGACAATCAGGGGTATGAATTTGATGCTTTTGTATTTTTTTAAATACTAGAGGGTTGCTTTTCCGGCCGCGCTTCCCTTTTTTTGTTCTACTCATTTATTCTTTCTGCAATGCAGTGGTTAGTTGCCCAATATGTTTGTGTTTTTGAAGCACAAACATCGACCATTTTACATGATGGGAACCGTAGGTCAAGCATGAGAGAGATGCGGGAATCGTAGGAATCGCGGGAAATGTTGAAGGTGCAAAAACAAAAAAGGACACACCTTGCAAAATGCGAAAGCAAATAATGTCCTTGTTTCTACAAATAAAACAAGTGAAGCGGTAAAACAGCTAAAAATTTATTGCAAGCTTCTTTTGTTACAGCTTCTTTAGATATTTGCGGATTGCAACGGAGCTAGATGCGACACCTATCGTGATGCCGGCTGCGAGCTGCAGGAAGAGCAACGGTCCAATATTCTGCATTAAAAAGCCAAAGACTTCGTTTCCGGTGTTTCCCCCGCCGAAGTAAGCGTTAAAGGAGACTGCGAGAAGCCTTAAGATTATAGAGATAACCACAAGTGAAAGGATTGTTCCGAAAATGCCGTATAGTATGCCTTCTATTAAGAAGGGCCATTTGATAAACCAAGGGTTGGCACCGACAAGCTTCATGATCTCTATCTCGCTTCTATGGGTGTAGATAGCTGTTCGGATAGTGTTGAAAATAATGATAAGCGAAGTCAGAATGAAAGCGGCTGCCAGTCCCCAGCCAACCTTCTTTATGAACTCAGTTGCCTTGAAAAGACGATCGATAACCTGCTTGTTATCCTGGTAGCTCACTTTGCTGACAGCGTCCTTGTATGGCGGTTTTTCAAACATTGGCATAAGCGAGGCTAGTTTGCTTGGATCGTACGTTTTGATTTCCAAGCTTGCCGGCAATGGATTACCGCTTTGGTCCAGCGAATCCTTCAGCTGAGGATTATTTGCAAATGTGGCGTCGTATCTCTGCTTCGCCTGATCTTTGGTGATGTAGTTTACCTGTTTCACATCCGGATTTTCCGATAATGTCTTTTGCATATCGAAAATTGTCTTGCTGGTCGCGCTGTCATTTAAGTAGACGCTAATGTCGATTTTATCTTGTATGGTTTGGATTCCCTGCGTCAAAACGATATTCAAAATTAAAAAGACAGAGATGGTTATAAGGGTGAGCGTCATTATAATAGTAGACGCGACTGACAGCCATCCGTTTCGCAGGAAATTTACAAAGCCGGTTTTTGCTAATCTGTAAAATGTAGTAAACATTATTGTAGTGCGTACCTCCCGACCTCTTGGTCTTTAATGATCTTGCCGTTTTTCAGGGTTATAACTCTCTTTTTCAATGCATTTACTATTTCTTTGTTGTGTGTCGTCAGTATTACCGTAGTGCCATACTCGTTAACCTTTAGGAGCAGGTCTATAATTTCCCACGCATTTTTGGGGTCCAGGTTTCCTGTCGGCTCGTCGGCAATCAGGATTTTTGGATCGTGAACTAGGGCCCTTGCGATAGCCACTCTTTGCATTTCCCCGCCGGAAAGCTCTCTTGGAAAGCTTTTTGATTTTCCCTCCAACCCTACCATCTTTAAAACTTGCGGTACGCGGGAACGAATTGTCCTCCCGCTGATTCCTGCCACTTCTAAGGCGTACGCGATATTTTCATAAATAGTTTTTCTGGGCAAAAGTTTAAAGTCTTGGAAAACCACGCCTATTTTCCTTCTAAGGTATGGGATGTCTCTTTTTTTCAGTTTTGAATAATCGATTCCCCCGATACTGATAGTTCCGGATGTAGGAGTTTCCTCGTGTGTTATCAGTTTGGTAAGAGTTGACTTGCCTGCGCCCGAAAGTCCGACAAATATTACAAATTCCTTTGGTTTTATGTGAACACTGATGTTGTCCAGAGCTTTTTTCTTGCTTTTGTCGTAAGACTTGTTCACATCTTTTAGATATATCATAGATTCCTTCTTATGGTTTTTAGCGGGTTTTGCAACTGCTTTTGAATAGCTTTGACCTGGCATGCATGCTGTTCAATTCCCAATCTTCAATTTCTAATTCTCAGTCAATATTTAATGATTAAATTTCCAAATTTTGGTTGTAAAATGGTTCTTGATCTTGGGAATTTCTAACAACAACTACCTTATCAAAGTTTCTATTTGCCCGCAATACTATCTTTTAAATAACTCTCGATAAACTCATCGATATTGCCGTTTAGGACGCGGTTCGTGTCTGATGTTTCAGTCGCGGTCCTATGATCTTTAACCATGTTGTATGGATGGAGAACATAGGATCTGATCTGATTCCCCCATTCTGCGGAGATTGCCTCGCCGCGAATTTCGGAAATTTCTTTCCTCGCCTTTTTTTCTTCAAACAATCTGAGCCGAGAAGAAAGAACTTTGAGTGCGGCGTTTTTGTTCTGCAGCTGGCTTCTCTCCTTTTGTGAAGTCGCGCTTATGCCGGTCGGGGTATGAGTTATACGCACCGCCGAATCTGTGGTGTTGACGCTTTGGCCGCCGTGTCCCGAAGCTCTGTATGTTTCAATCTTCAAATCTTTTTCATCAATTTTGCTTGATTCCGTTTCGATTTCAGGAATGACATCTACGAGCGCAAATGAGGTATGTCTTGCCTTGTCGGCGTCAAATGGTGAAATTCTAACTAGCCGGTGTACCCCTGCTTCACTTCGTAAATATCCGTATGCATATAATCCGCTTATTTCAACTGTTACGCTTTTTATGCCGGCTTCATCTCCTGAGGAGATGGACATTATAGAAGCTTTAAGGCCCTGCTTTTCAGCGAACTTTAAATACATTTTGAGGAGCATTTCCGCCCAATCTTGCGCATCAACTCCGCCGGATCCGGCATAAACGGAAAGGATTGCGCTGTTTTTGTCGTATTCACCTGAAAAGAGCATGGTAAACTCGGCTTTGTCCAGTTCTGTCTCGATTTCCTCCAGTCCCCTCTCAATATCTTTTACCATTGTATGGTCTGAATCCGAGGTGATCCCAATTATTTCAAGAATATCCCGAGTCCTGGTTTCCAAATCTTCCCATACAGCAACTTGTTTTTTCAGATCGGCGATTTCCGACATCTTTTTGCTGGCGTCCTCAGAATTATCCCAGAAGCCTTCTTTAGCGGATTCTTTTTCGAGAGCGGCTGCCTGACTTTTCAGATCAGCAATTTTTAAGATTTTCTTGGCTTCCTCTATCCTTGCCAGCAGGCCACTTGCTTTTCCCTTATATTCTTTCATAGGTTCAATTATACAGGGATTGTTTTGCCTGCACAACGGAGGATTATTGCAGGTTTAAGTGGCGCGGTCAAGCTTGAGGGGAACCGAATTTAAAATCTGCATACAGATTTTACTGAATCTTCTTTTTCACTTTTTTAGAAAAAGTGAAGCAAAAATCGCGGCTTAAGCGGATTCTCAAGGTGTCGCTCAAAACTTTGCTCAAATTTGAAAAATGACAACAAGCCGATTCCGGAAGTCATATTTCCAAAAGTTCGCTCAGTTTTTCGCTCTCCTTTCGAACCGATAGCCGCAAATAATGAATTTAACTTGTTTTGAAAAATCATACTGGGTGTACGGCTATTAAAAGAACCGGTGGGTGCCCGGTTCTTTTTGGGTTATTTCTTTCTTAATTTATCCATCAGGGTTTTTCTGGATTTTCGCCAGATATATCCCGCGTAGCCAAGGCTCATGGTTCCCATTACGCCGCCGGCCGCTTCAACCGGGCCGGAAACCGGCAGCCTTGACGGAGCGACAGTTGTAGTGACACCTGGGGAAGACGGTGCCACCTGTGGTGATATCGGAATCGTCGTTGTGGGGGCGGGTGGCATAGTTGTCGTTGTGACGGGAATGGTGGTGGTTGTGGTTGGTGGTACTGTTGTCGTGGTTGTAGGAGGAACGGTTGTGGTTGTGGTTGTTTCTTGTTGGCAGACAACTACGGTGGCGGTTGCCTGTTTTGAGCCTGTTTGAGTTGACGAGGCAAAGGCAGTGTCTATCAAATTGCTGCAGCCCGGCGGCAGATCATCGCCTACCTTGGCATTAAAAATTAGATATGCGTCTTGCGTAGGCTGCAAACTTCCCACATTGTGTCCGCCGGCAACGTCGGCGTCAGGTATATTTTGAGTCACGTCTTGCCAGGTGTTATTTACAAGCTGCTGAAATGTGACTTGGGCAGTGCCTGCTTCTAAGGTGAGATGACTAGGCAAAGTGTCTTTTATGATGACATTTTGATCGGTTTCGCCGCCATTGTTCGTTACGTGAATCCTAAATCTTACCACATCGCCTACCTTGGCATTGTCGCTACCTGAATAAGTTGTCGAGTTAGGGTCTTGCGTCACATTCCGGACTTCTTTGGTAATGGTTAGGCTATTTTGGCTGGCAAATGAGGTAAGGACCGGATTGCCGCAAGAAGTTATAATTGCCCAAGAAAATTGGCCGTTTACCATGTGTACATACGCTCCCTGGCTTATTCCGGGGGCGAATCTTGTTGAGATTGGATTCCATACCAGTCCTGCAAAAGGTGTGCCGCCTACTCCCGCTGTTTGCCTCTCACCCATCATTACGCCGGAGGCTACCACCTGTCCGCCTACCAAAACATTTCCGCTTTGGGTGACGCTGCCTGGTACGGTATCTGCGCTCGCCACATCCTCGGGGGTTATGCCAATAGCGGCAAAGATTGATTTAATGTCGGTGTGTATGCCATCGCCATTATTTATCTGATTAACTAAATTGGTTCTGTCGGTTGCTCCGCATTCAATGACATTTTGCGGCTGGCATCCGTCGGCTTTCATCGGTTTTGGGTTTGAAGTAATCGCAAATGCCGCAAATCCCGCAAGGAGCATTGCGAGAATAGTTGCGAATGCGAACATGTTTATTTTGAATCTGTTTAATTTCATCCTTTTCTCCTAGTTTAAATTTCAGTTGCCCGGAAAGCTCCGCCCGCTTGGCGAGCGGAGCTTTCCTTGGAAGGAGTCTTCGATAAGACTCCTAGTTGGGGGTTGTTTTAATCGGTCCCGGTGACGGTGTCGGGTTGCCGTTTGACGGAGGAGGCGTGGAAGTCGACTCCTTCGGCGGCGCAGGCGCGGGAGGTGCAGGTGCCGGTGACTGAGACTGTGTCTGTGACTGCGACTGCGTTTGCGACTGATTCACGGTCTGATTTATATTGATGATAGTGTTTCCACCGCTTGTGCAGCAGAAGCCACCGCCGGAAAATCCGCCGCCGCTACCACCACCAATGGTGCCGCTACCTCCGGATGTCTCATTTTTGCCGGTTGACGCGCATGGTGATGCTACCTGACAGCCACTTGTGCTGAAAGATGCGCTGTTTTGCGCCGACTGTGTTTGTGATTGCGTCTGCGATTGCTGTTGACAGTAGGCATCACCCCTTACTGATCCGTCGCAGTAGGCATTATCTCTGGTGCTGGTTGCCGATGCGCCGTCGCCTTGCAGGATGCGATTGCCTCCCACTATGGTAATTCCTCCGGATACACCAATAAGAATTGCTGCCAGAAGAAGAAATTTTCTGGTTATCATCTTGATCACCTGCCTTTAGATTCTCGCGCTTGGCAATATATTTTGTTCCACAAATTTTCCCCCTTAGAAATTTGTGGGTTTTCGGGTTCATACCCTGGCTTTCAGATTTCGGGAAAACCAAGATATGCTTAATTTACCAAAAAGAAGCCGTTCTTTCGTTGGCAAAAGTTACAAAAGTTTTATGGTGAAGCAATTAAGCCTTGGCTTAAGGGGTCGGACCTATGCCATAGGTCCGACCCCTCTCCCTGTCCACTGAG
>JAJYJC010000011.1 GCA_021796415.1 bacterium | reverse complement strand
GTTAGGCATCAAGAAAGAAAAAACCAAGTTGACGCACCAACTCTTTTTGACATTCTAAAGTAGGACCAGCCGGCTATGGCCGGCAATATAAATACCACCTGCTCGCGAGCAGGTGGTAGATTATTCTAAATTTTCCAGGGCTTTTTGTTCGGCGGTTTTTTGAAGGGCGGAGATGATATCGTCGAGCTTGCCGTTCATTATCTCCGGCAAATTATGTGTACTGAAATTTATCCTATGATCAGTGACTCGATCTTGCGGATAGTTGTATGTCCTGATTTTTTCGCTTCTGTCGCCGGTACCGATCTGGGATTTTCGAAGATCACTTCGTTTTTTGGCTTCCTCTTCCTGTTTTTGCGCCAGCAATCTCGAACGCAAAATAGACATGGCCTTGTCTCGGTTTTTGAGTTGAGACTTTTCATCCTGGCAAGAAACGACCATGCCGGTTGGCAGGTAAGTAATTCTGACGGCAGAATCCGTGGTGTTGACGCTCTGGCCGCCGGGACCGGATGATCGGAAGACATCGACTCGAATGTCTTGCGGAGCAATAGTCAAGTCGACTTCCTCGGCTTCTGGCATGACCGCGACGGTGGCGGCGGAGGTGTGGATTCTTCCTTGAGACTCGGTCTCCGGAACCCGCTGAACACGGTGGACGCCACTCTCAAACTTTAAATATCTGTAAGCGTCATCGCCTTCGATTTTTGCAATCATTTCTTTTATGCCTTCAATTCCTGTTACGTTCGAGGATAGAACAGAAACCCTCCAACCCATTTTCTCTGCGTAGCGAGAATACATTCGAAATAAATCTCCGGCAAAAAGAGCCGCTTCGTCTCCGCCGGTGCCGGCGCGAATTTCCAAAATTACATTCTTCTCGTCATTCGGGTCCTTGGCGACCAACTTTCCTTGTAGTTTCTTGCTAACCTCTTCCATTTTCCTTTCGGACTCCATTATTTCATCTGCAAAAAATTCCTTCATTGGAGTGTTGTCTTCCTTGTCCATCATTTCCCTTGACGCCTCAAGGTCTTCCTTTAATTTTTTGAGCTCATTAAAGAGCGCCACAGTCTCTTTGAGCTCGGCATGCCTTTTTGAGAGTTCCTTTAGCTTTTCGGGATTTGAAACCACATCGGGAGAGGATAGCTCCTTTTCCAGTTGGTCGAATTCATTTTTATATTGGTCGTATTTCTCTAGCATAATATTTTTCCAATCTCGTCATTCTGGCTTGGCCAGAATCTCATTTTATCTGGATTCCCGCCGGAGTTTATCCGCCCTTGGCGGGCGGGAATGACGGGGGGGTTGATTCGTGTTTTTCTAAATTTTTGCGCCCTGTCATCCTGAACTTCCTGCCCGTCCGGCAGGCGGGGATTCAGGATCTATATAATGATTTTCTGGATTCCGGATCAACTGATTATATTTTAATGGAATAGTCCGGAATGACAGGGAAGGCGGGTTATATTTTCTAAATTTTTCTTGTCATCCTCGGGCTTGACCCGGGGATCTATCTCACTGGATTCCGTATCAAGTACGGAATGACTGGGAAGGCGGGTTATATTTTCTTTAGCATAAGTTAATTTTAAATCTAAAAGTCAAAAGATTAAATGTTTTTATAAACAAAAATAGCGTTTGGTAATAAACTTGCACGCTATTTTAGATTATTTACTTGTCTCGGGAAGCTTCAGCGGAGTTGGGTTTTTCTGCTGATTCTTCTTCTGATTTTGAGTCAACCGTTTCTTCTTCGAGCTCTTTCTTTATCTCAGCCATTTTCTCATCTAGCTTTTCAACGTTCTCTTCTTTCTTCTCGGCTTTCTTTTTTGGCTGTTTGGAGGCCTTTATCTTTTCGGCTTGCTCCATTCGAGCCTTAAACTTATCGACTCTCCCGGCGGTGTCAACCAGCTTTTGCTTACCGGTAAAGAATGGATGGCAGGCGCTGCAGATCTCAACACTAAGGTCACCGACGGTTGTCTTGGTCTCTATAACATTGCCGCAACCGCAAGTTATTTTCGCTTTTTTGTATTCCGGATGTAATCCTTTTTTCATGCGTCGCTCCGCTCCTTTCCTACCAATTGCTAATTTTAAACGAATCTACGAATTTACCAATGATTCCAAATTTCTTCTTGGCAGCTTGCTAATTAGTTTACCAGTGGATTATAGCAGAAGAGCATCAAACAAGCAAGATTTTGTTTTGGGCGGGTATCTTTGACTTTCATTTTCTTAATTTTTATGGTATTATTGCGCAATCAAAATCCACTAGGGCGGGGCAAGGGAGTGATGGTTTATGCAAGAAGGACGTTTGCCGTGGTATTTTGCGTACCGGCCTTACTGATGGGGTATTTCGCCTCAAAGTACAGTCTTTATCTGGGGTTGCTGGCCGCTGGTCACCTTGCCATTGGTTTGTGGCTGATGCGTCATTATCGCTTTAAGGAGTCAAGTCCAGTCAACAGCTTAAGGAAGGGGTTCCGACATGGCACCTGCAACACTTCACGATGAAGGAGCGAAGATCAGGAGGATGCTGTTTATTGTGGCCGTTGCTATAGTCATGGCAACTCTTGTGTTCGTCGCGATAAGCGGAGTCCACATGCGCACTGACAGCGTCGGTACTTCTGGCGGCCAGCATGCCGCTGAGTCACAATGACTTCATCGGGGCCCGTTCTCCGCAAGGCCATGTGCCTGCGCTATAGAAATTTAGCGTTATGAGATTTGGGCATGTTTCCTGTAAGAGCGGCCGGGTATTACTACCGGCCGCTTAATCTTTTGATAATAATCTTTTTGAATAATCACGATTTCTCAAAACTTCTTTACTTACGCAGTCATAAAAACTAAAATCTGATAAGAAGGAGATTAAATGGAAAACATGGAAATCGGCAATATGGATCACGGCGAAACCTTAGGCAACGGCGGCGAGATGGAACTACCGAATACAGCTGAAGGGCCGGAGCTTAATAGAGAACTCGGTGATTTAAATGAAAACAATGAAATTGGGCCTACGGAGGAGCTTTCGGATTTACAGGATGAGGGTTTAAGCCTCTCAGTCGAGATAAAAGAACTAAAGGCTCAAATTGCAGAAGATAGGGAAAAGATTAAAGAATTAAGATTATTCTTAGGTTCGGAAAGCAAAGAAATCCCAGCCGATTCAAAACTTCAGGAGTTACTTGATAAGCAGGACAATTTAGACAAGAGGATGGATGCCCTGGAAAAGAATATCCTTGACGCTCCAAGGGATGGGGAAATCGAGAATTTAAGAGAAGAGATTGATGGCAACTTTAAGTTAAACAGAGAAAATCGCGATTTTGCAAAAGAGATGAAGGAGGCCAGAGAAGAATTTGTAGCACAATTTATCAGGGATTCTATTATTTACGCAAATCGGCGTTGGGCCTCGAAGTTTTTTGATGCCGAAAACGGAGATCAGGCAAAGGAGCTTGTTGCGGCAAAGCTGACATTTGATATCAAGAAAGAAACACGGGAATTTATAGATAAAGGCGGAGATTATGAGATAGGCTGGCTGGGCAGATTGCGATGCGCAACCTTTAGAACCCCGAATGGCAGAGAAAAAATGTATATTACCGGTTTCGATTTAAAGGTGGGTGGATTTATAGAGGGGTCAAACACTGAAGAAACAAACGATGCAAGAAGAGAAGATGAGTCGGATCGAGCCGAACAGCCCCTAGCCGCTTGACTGTTTGGCTAGCTTTTTGCCCTTGCGGCATATCGCATTTTTTGCTATACTTTTATAGTTATTAAATATAAAACACACGCTTTTTGATGCGCCGATTTCTCCCAAAATGGGCTTCGGGGCAGAAGATCCCGCAAATATTTCAGGCTCGCATTTGCGAACGGGCAATGGTCTAAAATATATGACGGGACGGGATAAAAGCGGAGGTTCGGCGAAATGCCGGAAGAAAAGGAGAAAAATGGCAGAAATAACCATGAAAGAACTATTTGAAGCAGGGGCGCATTTCGGGCACCAGACACAGAGATGGAATCCGAAGATGGCTCCTTATATTTTTACCCAAAAGAACAAAGTTCATATCATAAATCTTGCTAAAACCGTTGAGAAAATGGATGAGGCAAAGAAATTTATTGAATCTGTCGTCAAGGATGGCGGCAAGATACTTTTTGTCGGAACAAAGAAACAGGCGCAAGGCATTATAAAAGAAGAAGCCGAAAGATGCGGCATGCCATATGTTGCCGAAAGGTGGCTTGGCGGTATGCTGACGAACTTTCAGACAATCGCCTCAAGAACCAAATACCTTAAGGATCTTCAAAGGAAAATAGAAGAAGATAAGGATATGACCAAGAAGGAAAGGCTGAAGGCGACTCAAGAAGTCGAGAAGCTTGAGGCCACACTTGGCGGTATTCTTGAAATAACGCGTGTTCCCGACGCTATCTTTATAGTCGATATGCAAAAGGAGATGACCGCGCTGAAAGAAGCCAAAAAGATTGGAATACCGGTTATTGCGATAGTTGACACAAATGTAAATCCGGAGCTGGCAGATTATCCTATTCCGGCAAATGATGACGCGGTAAAAGCCATAAAGCTGATTACAGCATCCATCGCAGATGCGATAAAAGCTGTGCCGGTAAAGAAAGTTGAGGATGAAAAACAGAGACAGTAAGTCCAAAATCCGAAACAAGTACAAGTTCATAGGACAGGAATTTGGCTGGACGCTTGACTAGATTCCCGCCTTCGCGGGAATGACAAAAGGCACAAAATTAATCATTGATTAAAATAACAAAAGACCTAATATTTGAAGTCAAACATAAGAGGAGAAACAATGGATATAAAAGCAAAAGATGTGGCAGAGCTTCGTAAAATGACAGGCGCGCCGATGATGGATTGCAAGAAAGCGCTTTCGGAATCAAATGGCGATATAGATAAAGCGGTTGAATATCTAAGGAAAAAAGGCGCGGCAACAGCTGCCAAAAGAGCCGAGAGAGAAGCCAAGGAAGGTGTTATAGCCTCTTATGTTCATGGCGACAAGCTTGGCGTCTTGGTCGAAGTGAATTCTGAAACCGACTTCGTTGCCAGGAATGAGGAGTTCAAAGCATTTGCCAGAGATATAGCCATGCACGTGGCGGCGGCAAGCCCATCGTATCTCGCGCCGGAAGATGTTCCTGCAAAAGTGCTGGATAAAGAAAAGGAAATTGAACTCGAAAAGTTAAAAAAAGAAGGCAAGCCGGCAAACATCTTAGACAAGATATGGGAAGGAAAAAAAGAAAAGTTTTTTTCCGAGAATTGCCTAGTCAAACAATCATTTGTCAAAAACCCCGACATCACTATCGAAGGGCTTTTGAATGAGAAAATCGGCAAGATTGGCGAAAAAATAAGCATTAGCAGATTTGTGAGATATGAAGTTGGGAAATAGGCAACTGGATTATTGGGTAAATAGGTAAATGGGTTGTTGGGCATTTGGGACTCAGAAAGTAAACAATTATAACAGCCGCAACATTTAAAACAGGAGGATTGAAATGATTGACGAATTGATAAAAGAAGCAGAACCGAAGTTTCAAAAAACAGTTGAGATAATGGAAGAGGAAATGGCAACCATCCACACAGGTAGGGCGAGCGTGTCGATGGTTGATGACATCATGGTGGATGTTTACGGCACCAAAAACCCCATCAAAGCCGTGGCCACAATCACAATTCCTGAACCGAGATCTATTCTAATCCAGCCTTGGGATAGGTCGAACATCCAGCAGATAGAATCCGCTATCCGAGATTCAGACCTCAAGCTAAACCCTGTAAACACGGGTGAGAATATCAGGATCAATCTGCCGGAGTTGACAGAAGAAAGGCGAAAAGAGTTTGTGCGTATCGCCAAGGAAAAGGCTGAAGCGGCGAGAATTTCAATTCGCAATATCAGAGCCGATGTTTTAAATGCCATAAAAAAAGCCAAAACTGACGGGGAAATCGGCGAAGACGACATGTATAGAGGCGAGGAGGATTTGCAAAAAGCCGTCGACAAACATAACAAGGTAATAGAAGAAATTCTCCAGAAAAAGGAGTCGGACCTCCTGACAATATAGGTGTATGGGTGAGTGAGTTAGCGGGTTTATGGATAAAATCACCGATTAAAGAAATTTAAGTAAATCGAAAGGAGCCTCATTTGAGCCTCATTTTTACAATAATAGGCGGATTAGTTGTCTTCACGATTATTGTTTTGGTGCATGAGTTGGGCCATTTTATAGCTGCAAAAAAGAGCGGAGTGAAAGTCGAAGAGTTTGCGGTGGGATTTCCGCCGAGAGTTTGGAGCTGGAAGAAAGGCGAGACAACGTATGCGGTAAATGCGATCCCCTTCGGCGGCTACGTAAAGCTTCTCGGTGAGGATGGTACTCATGAAGATGACCCCAAAAGCATGGCGTCTAAACCCGCATATATCAGGCTTTTGATATTGGTCGCCGGAGTGGCGTTTAATCTGCTGTTTGCTTACATCGTGCTTGTAGGTATTTATATAGCGGGTGTTAGCCAGCCAAATATCCCGGGGCTTGCCAGCCAGCCGGGGGTAGAAAGCACTATAAAGGTGCACGTTCAAAGCGTTGAGAAAGGAACTCCGGCCGCCAAAGAAGGTTTGCAGAAAGGCGATGTGATAGAAAAGGTTGATGGGAAAAGCGTTAAGGATACGGGGAGCGTAGTGCAGACCGTTCAAGACAAGGTTAATCAAGACAAAAACGCAAAGATAAACATGGTTATTTCAAGAAACGGCCATGAGCTTACAAAAGCGTTTAGCACCTACGCGGCAAAAGAAAAAGTCGGCAATAAAGAGGTGGATGTCAAAAGAATTGGTGTTGTCCTGGGCCAAACCGGCAAGATATCAGCCGGCCCCCTAAATGCATTTAGGGCGGCGCTTACCGAGATTGGATATTTCATCCCTTACTATCTGAGCGGCTTTGTTCAAGTGATCGGCAAAATTTTTTCAAGCCTCCAAGTGCCTCGGGGTGCAAGCGGTCCGCTCGGGATCTTTATATTGTCGGGTGACATGGTCCAGGCCGGCTTATCAATCTTTGTGCAATGGCTTGTGCTTTTATCGGTAGCCCTTGGCATACTAAATATATTGCCGATCATGCCCCTTGACGGCGGACACGCGTTTATTATCACCATTGAGTCAATTGTCAGAAGAAAAATTCCGCAAAATGTGAAACTGGGGCTTTCTTTGGCGGGGTGGATAGCCTTTGGCTTCTTATTTATAATCCTCACGCTAAACGACCTAAACATTATATGATATAGTTTATTGGGTAATAAAAGATATGAGATTTAGTAAATTATTTTCAAAAACAACAAGGAACATCTCAAAAGAGGTTGAAAGCAAAAACCATGAATTTTTGGTGCGCGCCGGCTATGTCGACCAGCTGATGTCCGGGGTTTATACGTATTTGCCGCTTGGGCTAAAGGTGCTTTCAAAAATTGAAAACATTATTCGCGAAGAAATGAGTGAAATAGGCGGAGAGGAGCTTTTGCTGCCGGCTCTGCATCCGGCGGGGAATTGGAAAAAAACCGGGCGCTGGGAAACAGTTGACGATTTATACCGCTTCAAGAGCTACTATACAAAAACGGACCTTGCGCTTGTGGGAACACATGAGGAGGCCATAGTTCCCGTTGCGAAAAAATTTATCTTGTCATATAAAGACTTGCCGAAGTATGTATTTCAGATTCAAACAAAATTTCGAGATGAAAAAAGAGCCAAATCAGGAATCTTGCGGGGCAGGGAATTTAGAATGAAAGACCTCTACTCCTTTCATGCGGACGAAAAGGACCTCGATAGGTATTACGAAATAGCAATTAAGGCATATAAAAAAGTTTTTGAGCGGCTTGGAATCGGCGATATAACATACCTGACATTTGCATCCGGCGGAACTTTCTCGAAATTTTCACATGAATTCCAGACAAAATCACCTGTCGGTGAAGATACGATTTATCTTTGTGAGAAATGCAAAGTGGCAATAAACCGCGAGATTATCGAAGAGCAAAGCGTGTGTCCGGAGTGCGAATCGGATAAGCTAAAAGAGATGAAGGCGATAGAAACCGGAAATATTTTCAAGCTTGGAACAAAATTTTCGGAGCCCTTTAACCTAAAATACCTGGACAAAAGCGGAAAAGAGAATCTCGCGGTGATGGGTTGCTTTGGCATTGGCTCATCAAGAGCCATGGGGACAATTGTCGAAGTTTTGTCGGATGTTAAGGGCATTGTCTGGCCGAAGGAGGTGGCGCCGTATGACGCGCATCTGGTGAATCTCGGCAAAGATAAGGAAGCAGAAAAACTTTATAATGATTTGCAAAAGGAAGGCATCCAGGTATTATGGGACGACAGGGAAGAGTCGGCCGGCACAAAACTTGCCTATGCGGATTTACTTGGAATTCCAATCCGAGTGGTCATTTCTGACAAATCCTTAAAGGCCGGCGGTTATGAATTTAAGTTAAGAAATCAGGAAAAGACGGAAATTCTTGACGAAAATAAATTGATTAAAAAGATAAAAGAGTATTATGTTTAACAAAATTTTCGGATATTTTTCGCACGACATCGGAATAGATCTAGGCACGGCAAACACTCTTGTGTACGTGAAAGGCAAGGGCATAGTTATTAATGAGCCGTCTGTTGTTGCGCTAAATACCAAAACCAAGCAAATACTGGCGATAGGCGATGAGGCGAAAAAAATGGTCGGGAGAACACCGGCAAATATCGTAGCCACCCGCCCTTTGGTGGACGGCGTGGTTTCTGATTTTGAAATAACCGAGCAGATGCTCAAGTACTTCATCGACAAGGTTCATAAGGAGAGTTTTACTTTATTTCCCCGCCCGAGAGTTGTTGTCGGCATTCCGTCCGGAGTGACTGAGGTGGAAAAAAGGGCAGTGGAGGATGCGTCCATCAATGCCGGAGCCAGGCAAGCCTTTCTAATTGAAGAGCCTATGGCGGCTGCGATCGGAGCGAGGCTTCCGGTTCAGGAAGCGGCGGGGAGTATGATAGTTGACATTGGCGGCGGCACGACGGAAGTAGCGGTCATCTCGCTTGGCGGTATTGTGGCTTCAAGGTCTCTTCGAATTGCCGGGGACGAGCTGAACGAAGATATAATACAATTTGCAAGAGATGAGTACAACCTGCTCCTTGGCGAAAGGACGGCAGAAGAAATAAAAATTGCAATAGGCAGCGCCTATCCAAGCGATGAAAAACTGGAAGCAACGATGCGCGGCAGAGATTTGGTAACGGGATTGCCGAAGTCAATCACCATCATGAGCGACCACGTCAGGAAAGCCATGTCAAAATCGATCGCGTCAATTGTAGATGCGGTTAAGATGACGGTAGAGGAAACCCCGCCGGAGCTAGTAGCCGACATTATGGACCGCGGCATCATCCTTGCCGGTGGGGGCGGATTGCTTCGTGGACTCGATAAACTATTGGCGCTAAACACGAAGATGCCTGTTCATATTGCCGATGATCCGCTTACAAGCGTTGTCCGCGGTACCGGTTTGGTTCTCGAAGACATTGAACCGCTTAAGGATGTCTTGGTGTCCACGCAATACGAAAAATCACCGCGAGTGTGAGTAGTAACGAATTACAAATCCTAGACGAATCTACAAATGTTACAAATTAGTACAAATAGATTCGTGAAAAATAAGTACAATTTGTAGATTCGTTTAAAATAAGTAATTAGTTACACATACCCATGAAAAAAATTTCTTTTCTTATATTTTTTAGCATCATAATCATTATTTTTAGCCTTTTATTTTTCAGGTCAAAGGGCTCGTTTTCCTCAGTTGATTCAGGTATCACCCGGATTTTTTCACCGTTAGGAATAGTATTAGCAAATTCAACGGGCGGCGTACGTGATTTTTTTACAAACCTTGGCAACATTGGCAATCTCGAGAAAGAGAACTCTTCTTTAAAGGATCAAAACAACCAGCTCAAATCCCAAGTGGCGAGGATGTCTGCCGAGAATAAAGAAAATGAGTCGCTCAAAGAAGAACTTGGATTTAAAACGGACTCTGGTTTTGACACTATCCCTGCGGAAGTCTCCTTTTTTGATCCTACAAACGTGCGGGGGACGATTATAATTGACAAAGGTAAAAACCAAGGTATTGTCCAAGATATGGCCGCAACAAGCCAAGGAACATTGATAGGAAGGGTTACCGATGTTTATGCGGATAGCTCAAAAATACTCTTGATAACAGATCCTTTTAGCTCCATCCCCGCACAGCTTACAACCGTTGAAGCAACCGGTTTGGTGCAAGGGCAGGTTGGTATGGGGCTGGTTATCAATGAAGTTCCGCAGGAAACGGATTTAAAAAAAGGCGAGACCATTGTTACTTCTGGGCTTGGCGGGCAATATCCTAAAGGCCTGATTCTGGGAACCGTCGAGAATGTTACCAAACAGAACAATTCTATTTTTCAATCTGCATCATTAAGGACTTTGGTGGACTTCAACTCGCTCGAGAGAGTTCAAATAATCAAAAACTAGCCAAGAGGAGTATCATTTGATCACAGCTTTAAATATAATAATTTTTGTTGCCGCCTTCTATCTGCAGACAGATCTGCTCAGCCGCTTTACTATTTTGGGTCTTGTCCCGAATCTGATGCTGGTTGTGGTGTGCGCGTTTGCACTATACGGCAAAACCTATGAATCATACATTTACGCATTCGCTGCCGGGCTTGTGCTGGATTCTATATTCGGCGGCCCTTACGGCTACCACATAACCGTATTTATGGCGATTGTATTTATGGCGAGCCTAATTTCAAAAGATGAAGATGTGGATGCTCCGAATACCTTAGGCGTTGTATTTGTGAGCGTTGCCTCAGTTCTATTCTATGGCATCTTGTGGCTAATTGTAGGCTTTGGCGCAAAGAATTTCACGCTTGGCGGTGGGCTCTTTTCACTTGAAGAAGCAGGCATAACAATGCTTTTAGGATTAATTATCTTGCCGCAAGCCAGAAAATTGTTTGAGTTTGAAAATAGAGCGACAGACGCAAGGAGCATCAGATGAAAAAACCCAGAAAGGATTTATTTAAGAAACTGGTTGGCCTTGAAGAGGGGAATAAAAAATGGCGATTAGGAGAATCAGGGACAAAGGAAAGTGAAAAATGGATTTTCCATATCTTGTCTGCAGACCAGGAAGCGCCAAAAATCGAAAACGACAGGAGAATAAAGCCCTTCGTCGTAATCGCTTTTATCTGCGCGATGCTCTTTCTGGTGCTCTTTGGCCGCATATCATACTTGGAGCTGTACAAGGGTTCTCAAAATATGGCCTTGGCCGAAGATAACCGCATGCGAGAAACTGTCGTAAGGGCGCCCCGAGGTATCATTTACGACACAAACCATGTCAAGTTGGTCCGAAATACTCCAAGTTATGACGTAACTGTTATTCCAATGGATCTGCCGCGCGATAAAAAAACCAGAGATGACACCCTGTCACAGGCAGCGCAAATATTGGGAATTTCTATCGGTGATATTCAAAAACAAATTCAGGACAAGGGGCTAGATTATTCTCAACCAATTCTAATCAAGGATAATGTTTCAAGAGATGAATCTTTTGTTATTGACGCAAAGGGATTAAAAGGTGTTACGGTATCTGTGAATCCTATTAGGGATTACATGGATGGCGGGCTTTTGTCCCATGTATTGGGTTATGTCGGCCGTATAAGTGCGGACGAGCTAAAAGGAAATGAAGATAAATATCGAATGACTGACTATATCGGCAAAACGGGCCTTGAGAAATCATATGAGGACGTTTTGAAGGGCAGAGACGGAACTCAAAGATACGAAGTGGATTCAACAGGAAAAGTCGTAAAGTTCTTAGGACAGCAGGACCCGCAGCTTGGAGATAGTCTGGTTTTGTCGCTTGATTTCGGGCTAGAACAAGAGCTGGCCAAAGCAATGCAGAATGAAATGCAAAAAGTGCACGCAACCAAAGCGACCGCCATAGCAATGGATCCTAGAACCGGCGGGATATTGGCTTATGTTGATATACCGACTTATGATGACAATCTTTTTTCGAAGGGTATTTCCACAGCGGATTATTCTAACCTTCTTAACAATCCTGACAATCCTCTGCTTGCCAGAGGATTGTCAGGCGAGTATCCTTCCGGTTCAGTGATAAAACCTTTTATCGCATCAGGGGCGCTGCAGGAAGGTACAATTACGGAGAATTCAACAGTAGATTCAACCGGCGGCATCCATGTGGGCAGTTGGTTTTTTCCTGACTGGAAAGCTGGCGGCCATGGCATTACAAATGTGGAGAAGGCGATTGCGGATTCAGTTAATACCTTTTTCTATGCGGTTGCCGGCGGATACCAGGGCATTCCGGGCCTTGGACCGGACAAAATAAAACATTACCTGGATCTTTTCGGGTTTGACAAGGCAACCGGGGTAGATATTGGCGGTGAGAGCAAGGGCTCTATCCCTGATCCGGAATGGAAGAAAAGAGTGAAGAATGAGGACTGGTATCTGGGCGACACTTATCATATGGGCATCGGCCAGGGTGATCTCTTGGTAACACCGTTGCAAATATCAAACGCAACTTGCGCTATCGCAAACGGCGGCACATTGTATCAGCCTCATTTTGTCAGGCAGGAAGTCGACGAAAATGACAAAGTTGTCAAAACCATCCAGCCCGAAGTGATCCGGAAAAACTTCATTGACCCCAAAAATATTGCCATTGTCCAAAAGGGCATGAGACAGACTATCACCGATGGAAGCGCCCAGGCCCTAAAGACGCTGCCCGTAGCCATTTCGGGTAAAACCGGTACGGCACAATTTGGTCCGAATAATGAGTTTGAACATGGTTGGTTCACCTCTTTTGCCCCATCAGACAATCCTCAGATAGAAATGACGATACTGGTAGAAGGATCTGGCGGCGGAGATGCGACAGCAGTACCGATTGCAAAAGAAGTTTACCAGTGGTATTTTAGTAACAGAAAATAAATTGGGCTAGGATGATTAAAAAAGAAGAATTGCTTAAGGAAATCGTTGATTCTTCCAAGGGTTCGCTTACCAAAATAAGGCCGAACTGGGATGAATATTTTATGGTTTTGGCAAAAATTGCCGCCACTAGATCAACTTGCCTATCCAGACCGACGGGAGCTGTGATTGTAAAGGATAAGCAAGTTTTATCAACAGGATACAATGGTTCGATGCCGGGGGTGGCGCATTGCAATGATGAGGGTCAATGCTTTCGCCGCAGGACCGGAGCAAAAGATGCCGGCAAATATGATAACTGCAGATCAATTCATGCCGAAGCAAACGCCATAGCGCAGGCGGCAAAACGAGGAGTGAGCATAGAAGGATCTTCGGTGTATATCACCCTCTATCCTTGTTATGTTTGCACAAAACTTATGGCATCAGCCGGCATAAAGAAGATTTATTACGAATACGAGTACAAATCACCGGATCCCAAAAGGGACCAGCTATGGCATGAAGCAGCAAAGATTGCCGGCATGGAAATCAAGAAGGTCGACATAAGCGATAAAGCTCTCACAAAAACACTGACGCATTTACTCATGGGAACTTCATGGAGGAGGGGCATGACTAGTGAAGGCAAGCCAACCGGCGAGGTTGACCATTTAGATTTTAAGGTGAAATAAGGAGGAAAATGTATTTAGGGGTTGATGAACTACTGGAGCTGGTAAAGAAGAATAATTTGGTTGAAGGGCTTTGCGAAAGGGAGCTGACTAATCCCGAAGGCAATGGTTTTGACCTGAGGCTAGGTGAGCTCTTTACTATAAGCGGAAAAGGGTTTTTGGGCGAGACGGAAAGAAAAACCTGCGATGTAAAAAGCGTAGCAAAATACGAGGAAGGCAAAGATAATTCCGTGGTTGTAAAACCCGGCGATTTCTATTTATTTAAAACAATCGAGAAGGTTAATATGCCGGACAACTTGGTCGGGATGTTTAAGCCAAGAACCACCATGCAGAGAATGGGCATATTTTTGCGTTCTTCGCAGGCCGCTCCCGGGTACTCCGGAGAGCTGACATTTGCCATAAAAAATCTGGGCCCTTGTGAGGTTGAAATAGAAATGGGAGCCAGGGTCATTCATATGATGTGCGCCGAAATAAAAGGCAAGACCAATCTATATCGCGGCCAATGGCAGGGCGGCAGAGTCACAACCGATAAAAAAGAAGTGCAAGTTTAAAGAAAGGAGAACAATGTATAAAACCAAAGATTTGAAGATGACTTTTTTGGGAGTTATCCCAGTTCTAAAAGATGAAACCGGATATCTGAAACCTCAGGATTTGGCTTCATTATCAGCCCTGATGACTTTTAAGGGCCAGTCAGTTAAAGATCTTTATAGTGAAGCCGTCGAAAAGGGCCAAGATCTTAATAAAAAAGTTAAGACAATAGTCAGGAAGTCTTCTTTGCGCGGCCATGCATCTATGGCGACAACGCCAGCTCTTTGTTTTACTTATGAAGCATCAAAATTCATTGATTCGCTTATGACAGGGATGGTTTTCTCCTCTTGCTTGATGGCTTCCGGCAGAAGAACAGATTCGGTCCCTGATGATATCGTATTCCCGTCTTCTATTGAAGAAAATGAAGAAGCAAAAAAAATATACCTCGAAGAATCCACAAAGAACATAGAAACGCTCAATTTCTTTTTGAGTAAAAAAATGATCAAGGATGACGCCTCAAAAGTGCTCCAATATGGAATCTATGGAACAGGCATCATTGTTTATCCCATTGAGTCAGTTCTCGCATTTAAGAAAGAAGCTGAAATAGAAGGCGAATGGATGCCCGAGGAAGCAATGATGATTGTTAGGGAGATTGAAAAAAATCTAGAGGAAATGGGTGTCGAACTTATTTATGCGTCTAGAGAACTTGCTGCCAGAAATTTCTACCCCTACCCAAATGCGTTTAAGGATCCCAAAAAATCGAATATAGTAAGAGAATTGGTTGAAGAAAAAGGTATGCCGGAAGAACTAACAAGCATAATCGACTTTAATACAGTAATAACAAAAGGGTTGGACGAAAAGGCTAAGGAAATCAACGAGTTGGCGAATAAAACAAAAGGAAGCTTGGAGAACCTGAAGAAAAGTTGGAGAAAAGTTCTTGATGCAAGGCATGTTCTTGCGAGAGACTATCATAACTCATTAAATGTTAAGGTGCTTTCATCTGTTTCGTGGAGAGTTTGGGGAGATAAAAGGCGCCACAGAACAGTACCGATGGTGGCGGACTCTCTATATTATTCAATGGAAAGATGCGTGCCGGTATTTAAAGAGATGAAGGAAAAGATTGAAAACAAAAAACTTTCAAAAAAGGATGTAAAAAAGATAGACAGGGTGTTCACGATACCTGTTTCTGTAGAAAGAAATGAAGAATTCTTATACACTTATTTGGAAAGGATAATCTCTTCCGTCAATACTTATTTTAAGTTAATTAATGATTACAAAGTAAAGCCTTCCGACGCAATTTTTGTAGTGCCAAGAGGTGTGAGAGTTGATGTTTTTCAAAGCTATGATTTTTTCAATCTAATTTCAGGCTATTATCCTCTTCGAACCTGCTCAACTGTTGAATCGCAGCTACGGCCACTTGCATTGAAGGAAATGGACAAAATAAAGGAGAAACTAAGAGAGGCGGACCTGTCAAATGTAGCAAAATTAATGGTAACAAAGTGCCACATTCCTCAATTTTGCTTGGAAGAAAAAACATGTGGAACAATAAAAACCTGCGTCAAAAACTATTCAGATAGTTTTCATGAAGAAATGAAAGCAGAACTTGATAATGAATTTGATGAGAAATTAAATAACATAAAGAGTAACAAGGAGGCAATTAATGCTTAAATCAAGTGATCCGCAGGTTTATGGGGCGGTAAAAAACGAAGAAAGAAGGCAGCAAAATGGCTTAGAGATGATCGCCTCTGAAAACTATGTCTCCGAGGCGGTGCTTGAGGCGCTTGGTACAGTTTTTACAAACAAATATTCTGAGGGTTATCCCGGAAAAAGATATTACGGCGGCCAGGATTTTACCGATGTAGTTGAAACACTTGCCATTGAAAGAGCAAAGAAACTATTTGGCGCGGAGCACGTAAATGTACAGCCCCATTCGGGCGCGCCGGCAAATATGATAGCATACAGCGCAGTCCTAGAACCCGGCGATAAAGTTTTGGGCATGGACTTGTCGCACGGCGGGCACTTAACCCACGGCCATCCAGTTACACTATCTGCTCAGGTTTATAACTTCGTAAGATACAAAACAGATAAAACAGGCAAGATTGACTATCAGGCACTCGAAAAAATGGCTATAAAAGAAAAACCCAAAATGATCCTTGCGGGGTTTTCAGCCTATACGAGGCAGCTTGATTATGAAAAGTTTGCCGAGATCGCAAAAAAGGTTGGCGCTATCTCCATGATTGATATCGCACACATTGCAGGATTGATTGCCGGGAAAGCCATTCCAAACCCGACGCCCCATTTCGATATTGTTACCACCACAACCCACAAGACGCTCCGAGGCCCAAGAGGTGGAATGGTTATGTGCAAGGAAAAGTATGCCAAAGCCATAGATAAAGCCACATTTCCGGGATTTCAGGGCGGACCGCATATGAACAATGTTGCCGCAAAGGCGGTGGCTTTCGGTGAGGCACTGCGGCCTGAGTTTAAGGAATATGCCAAACAAGTCATAAGAAATGCAAAAATACTCGAGAGGGAGCTCGCGAGCCATGGCTTCAAACTAATGTTTGGAGGGACCGATAATCATATGGTTTTGGTAGATGTGTATGGCTCAAAGGGTGTGACCGGGAAAGAAGCCGAGGAAGCGTTAGACAAGATAGGAATTACGATAAACAAAAATGTAATACCCGACGATCCAAGATCCCCCCTTGATCCAAGCGGCGTCAGGATAGGCGTTCCTGCCATCACCACAAGAGGCATGAAAGAGGATGAAGTCAGAATAATTGCTAAACAAATCAATTTAGTTCTCAGCGATATTAAGAATGAAAAGGTATATTCATCAGCAAAAGAAGCGATAACCACGCTTTGCGAGGAATATCCCATGCCCGGCATCAAGGAAGCCGCAAGCGTAAAATAATTGTTGACGGTTTCGTATAATTTTGCTAAACTAATATCTAGCCAAAGACAGTAGCAGCCGAAAGGCTTAATCTGCTACCGAGGTAAAGATCGAAATTAATTGTCTTTGGTTTGTGCCAAAGATTTTTTAATTGACAACTCCGTTGTCATCCTGAACTTGATTCAGGATCCATAAGAATAAAATATAGATTCCGGATCAAGTCCGGAATGACAGGTTAGAAAAGGGGAATAATGGCAATTACACGAAAGAAAAAAGAAGAGCTTGTAGAAAATCTCGCCGAAAGGCTTGGAAAATCCAAGGCAGCGGTATTTACAGATTACAGAGGCTTGACTGTTGAGGAGATCAACGAAGTTAGAAATAGGCTTCGCGATCAGGGAATAGAGTTTAAAGTTATAAAAAACACTTTGTTCGGGTTAGCAGTAAAAGAGGCGAAGCTCGATGTAAACCCCGATGATTTAGTGGGCCATCCGGTTGCGGTAGCTTTCGGCTACGAAGATGAGGTTGCTCCGGCAAGAGTGGTTTTTAACTTCGCAAAAGATCATGAAGCACTTGAGATTGTCGGCGGTATTCTGGAAGGGAAAAACATCGATGCCGCAAGTGTGAAAAACTTGGCGCAGATGCCATCCAGAGAAGAATTGATTGCAAAGATGATAGGATCCATGAACGCCCCTGTTTCAAACTTTGTTGGCGTAATGCACGCAAACCTTAGAAATATAGTTGGTGTTTTGAATGCAATCAAAGAACAAAAAGAAGCATAACTACCTTGTCATCCCCGTGTAGGCGGGAATCTATAAGATGAGTCATTATAATAATTAATAAAAAATCAAGAAAGAAAGGATTAAAATGGCAGAAGAAGAAGCAAAAAAAGATGATCAAACAACTTCTGAAGAAGAGGTGAAGGAAGAAACTGCTGCGGAGGAAGTAGCAGAAGAAGCTCCGAAGGAGGAACCAAAAGTCGAAGAGAAGCCGGCTGAAGAGCCCAAAAAAGAAGAGGTTAAAGAGGAGCCAAAGAAAGAAGTTGAGGTTCCCAAAAAGTTCAAGGATCTCGTCAAAACCATCGAGGAAATGAGCGTGCTTGAAATGGCAGAACTCGTAAAGGTTCTTGAGGAAAAATTTGGCGTATCCGCAGCTGCTCCTGTAGCAGTTGCAGCTGCCCCGGCAGCAGGCGGTGCCGCAGCCGAGGAAGCAGAAGAAAAGTCAGCCTACACAGTAGTTTTGACCGCTGCAGGATCAAACAAAATCGGCGCCATAAAGGCAGTTCGAGAGATCAATCAAGAACTCGGCCTAAAGGAAGCAAAAGACTTAGTAGATGGTGCTCCCAAAACAGTTGCCGAAAACCTTAAGCCGGAAGATGCAAATGCTGCGAAAGAAAAACTTGAAGCAGCCGGCGCAACAGTTGAATTGAAGTAATTAGATTGTCATTCTGGCTTGACCAGAAGCTAATTCAAAAAGAGAGTCAAACCAGGCTCTCTTTTTGAATTAGTCTAAAGAAGTCTCTCAAGTAACCGCCACCTGAAATTAAAACCAGAAAGAAACCGGGAATAAATACCACAAGAAAAAGTTCAGGGAAGGCAAAATAATATATAACCGCGACCATTTGGAATGCGCTTCCAAACTTCCCAAGCCAACTGGGCTTGGCGGAACCAGTTATTTGATTAATTTTAAAACTCGCAAAAGCAACGACTAATATCCTTAGAATTAATATAATAATCATTCCCTTAATGAGCATGCTGGTTGGCTGAAAAAAGATAAGGTAAAAATAAGCTATGAGGAGAGTGACACCATCAATGATATGGTCTGCATATTTCCCAAAATTTGATTCGGCTCCCAGCTTTCTAGCTAGCCAACCATCAAATATGTCTGTCAAAAACCAAAGAGAAAGAAGAAGAAATGCCATCGTATTTTTTAAATTAGCCAAATAAAGACCGGCCAACAACAACGGAATTCTGGATACGGTTATAAGATTAGGTATGTTTTTTCTTATGTTCATCGTTACTTTAGATTATAATGTATAAGTATGGAATATCCGAAAAACATTTACGTTGCGAGCGTTGATCCGATGCATTATTCGCATTTAAATACCTTGAAGTTAGCCGAACAACAACTCGATGAAAAGGTTTTCTTGGTAATTTGCCAAAATGAATTGAAAATAGGCAACCTTTTTACCCTGCATGAACGCAAGGAGATTGCGAGGATTTATTTGCCGAATGAGAAAATCTATATAGCCAAAAACTATAGAGAAGTTCGCCTCTTTCTGTATAATGCCTGCAGAATAGTACGAGGCATAAGAAATCAGAATGATGTTGAGTACATCGAGAAACTGGGTGATTTTTATAGTGTGAAGGAGCTAAAGGACAGGCTTTATCTAGTAGATGTCCCAAAAGAATATAAGGATTTTTCATCAACAAAATTAAAGCGACTTGTTATAGGGGGGGGCATTAGGGAAGCAGAAAAAATGGCCAGTAGGGAGGTTGTGTTGAAGACTCGGAAAAAACTAAAGAGATACAACCAAGAAAACGAGAAACCGCTTGCCTACTTCGGTTTAGAGAAGTAGAATAGAAGTGTTACAAGGGAAGAATTATTTCATGAACAATAGATTGGTTTGGAATAAAAAAAGAAATACAGGAAGTTTTAGATCTTCTGGCTTCATTAAATAAGAGTTCCGATATTGAACTTATATTTGACAGAGTTTTAACCACGCGGGAAATAAACGATATCGGCAGGCGATACAAAGTCTTGAGAATGCTTGAAGAAAATAAATCTTATTCTGATATTATAGCCGCAACCGGAATGAGCACCTCGGCTATAGCTCGCCTCTCAGCTAAATGCGGTTTTGGTTTTCAAAAAAGTTCGGGAATCAGAAAAACAAAAACCTCCAAACAGCCAAGAAGAAGAACTAAGCTAAGATACAAGGGCGTGAGGATTAGGTAACACTTGCCTACTTCGGTTTAGGGAAGTGATAGTTGAAGATTATGGAAAGGTTTAAATTTGAACTGGAAAAAACAGATGGTAAGGCGAGAGTCGGAAGGATTACTACGGCGCACGGGGAGATAGAAACCCCTGTCTTTATGCCGGTCGGGACAAGGGGTTCTGTAAAAACTGCTTCTCCGGACGAAGTGAGAGACATCGGCGCGCAGATAATCCTAGGCAATACTTATCATCTCTATCTGCGGCCCGGTACGGATATTATTAAAAAACACGGCGGATTGCATAAATTTATGGGCTGGAATGGACCGATTTTGACCGATTCAGGCGGTTTTCAGGTATTTTCATTGGGTTTTGGGTCAAAGAAAGACTCGAAAGTACAAAAAGGGATTGATTCTGGACAAGCCAGAATGACAAGATTAGCCGCGAATGGCGTGAGTATGAGGGAATTGGTAAAAATAAAGGAAGGTGGCGTGGAGTTTCGTTCGCATATTGACGGGTCAAAACATTTTTTCTCACCAGAGTCAGTGATAAAGATGCAAAAGGAAATCGGCGCTGATATAATGATGGTTTTTGACGAATGCGCGCCGGCGGACGCAAATCACAGTTATGCCAAAGAGGCTATGGATCGTACGCACAGATGGGCGGACGAATGCCTAGAAAATCATAAGAAAATTAAGCCTTTGTACGGGTATGAGCAAGCGCTTTTTGGGATTGCTCAGGGTGTGATATATGAAGACCTAAGAGTTGAATCGGCGAAGTTTATGGCTTCTCGAGATTTTGACGGAGTGGCAATTGGCGGTCTGGCTGTAGGCGAGCCTGAAAAAATCAGAAATAAAATGCTTGAAACAGTTGAGCCGCATTTACCAAAGGATAAACCGAGGTATTTAATGGGTGTTGGCTTCCCGCAGGATATAATAAATGCTGTAGAGCGGGGCGTCGATATGTTTGACTGTGTTCTCCCTACTCGTTTGGCTAGAAACGGGACAGTCTGGGCCTATAGCGGCAGCTTGAATCTCTTAAATGCTAAATTCAAAGAAGACCTAAAGCCGCTTGAAAAAGACTGCGATTGCTACGCTTGCCAAAATTTTACGCGGTCATACATCGCACACCTAATCCGAGAGGGTGAGATTCTGGGCATTCGCCTTACCACCATTCATAATCTAAGATTTATGATGCGTTTTATGGAAGACATCCGAACTTCGATTTCAAACGAACAATTCAAGAATTTTAAGAAGAAATTTCTAGCAGGGTTTGGGAATTGACAAGGATATCATGAAAGATTATGATTGATTAAACTTAAGAACCGCGGGATGCGGGCAAACAAAAACAAAAAGGAAGCAAAATGGATGATAAAAAATTAAAACAAATACAAAAATTATTAGATGCGGCAGAAGGAAACCTCTCTTCGGCGAGAAATCTAATGTCGGAAATAACGGGAGTTAAACAGAAGGCAGGCGCTGGTCCTAAGGACAAGGCAAAAGACCTGTCTATTTTAGATGACGGAAAAACAATAGAAGGAATTTTTGACGGCGAACAGATGGTTGCGTCGGACGGCAAGAAATATCCGGTTCCGGCAAACTACGCTTCAAAGTCAAAGTTGGTCGAGGGTGATGTCCTAAAACTGACGATTGGTGATGATGGCGGACTTACCTACAAACAAATCGACCCGGTGGAGAGAAAGAACTTGATTGGCACCTTAAAGTACGAGAATGGAAATTATTCGGTTTTGGCAGAAGGCAAGGATTACAAGGTTTTGTTCGCATCGGTTACTTATTATAAGGGGAAACCGGGCAACAAAGCCTCTATAGTTATTCCGGCGAAAGGCGAAAGCGCCTGGGCGGCGGTTGAGAGCATAATTCATGACCATAGCGAGAAAGACGAAGCTTCCGACGAAGAACAAAGCAAAAATGATGCAAAGGACAAAGACGAGGAGGAGCCGCCCAAAATAGAAATACCTGAGGAAAATAAGGAAATCCTTGAGGAGGTAAAGGAAAGCTACGAGAAAGACAGCGTTCAAAAAGGTACCAAAGATGATAAGGCAGAAAAGGAAAATATCGCGCCGGCAGAAAGCGAAACAACTGTTAAGCCTTTGAAAAAATTACAGCAAAATAGCAGCGAAGAAGATTCCGTAAAAAACTCAACCGAAAAAGAAGAAAGCACGCAACCGGATGTTCCTAGAATCCAAAAGCAAGGGGATTACATGAAGGGCAGTGAAGACTCAGTTGCGAAGGAAGAGAGTGACGAGAATTCCTTGGGTGAGAAGACTGAGAAAACAGGGCAAGACATTCAGGAGCTGGAAATATAATATTAGGAGGACGATGTATCCGATAGAACTCTCATTTGTTGAG
>JAJYJC010000044.1 GCA_021796415.1 bacterium | reverse complement strand
CGGCCGGGAGCATCTTTGCGTCCGGTTTCGCAAATCAACCCCCTAATCATCAGGGTTCTGAGTGGTTTGGACGAGTCGGCGCCGCGAATTTCTTCTATTTCCGATCTTGTGATCGGCTGTTTATAAACAACAATTGCCAAAACCTCAAGAGCTGCCGGTGAGAGCTCGTAACGCAGCTCTTCGTTTAAAAACTTGGCGACTGTTTCCGCATTTTCTCCGGCCGTTGTCATAAAATATCTCTCGCCCTGCTTTATAATACGAAGTCCCCGCTCTCTATATTCTTGAGTCAAAGAATTAATCTCATTTTGAATGTCGGCCATGCTCTGTCCGATGATGCGCGCCATTTCCTTTAGAGAAATAGGCTTCCCGGAGGCAAGAAGCAAGCTTTCGATTTGTGATTTTAGGTTAGTTTTGCTCATATTTGTAATTATAATACAGATAATTTAAATTCAAGTATTCCTTTTTTCGTTTACCCATTTTCAGGATTTAAAATGACTGGATTTCCGCCTGCGCGGGAATGACAGAGGCTATATTCCTTGCACGGTTAAATCACCAAAATTTTTACTCTGGCTGACTTTGACAGCCTTTCTTTTTATCATTTCAAGAAGCGCGAGGAATGTCACAATCACCTCTCCTCTGTTTCTTGATTTCTTGATAATCGAATGAAATGAAAACTTTTTATTTTTCTTAATTAGCGTCTGGAGTTGCTCTAATTTTTCCTCGAGCGTAACATTAGCCTCTATTTTCTTCTCCTCTTTCTTTTCTTCCTTTGGCATGCGCTTCAAAACATCATTTAAAACATTCATTAGATATGCCAAATCTACACCGACCGGAGGTAGAAACAAGTCTGTTTGAAAATTCCTGATGCCCGGTTCAAATGATCTTTGTTTTTTGTCTATAATTTCTGCAAACTTTAGTGAAAGCTCCTTAAACTTCTTGTACTCCTTGAGCTGTATTTCCAGATCTTCGATTTCTTCCTCTTCCTCAGGTGAAAGGAGCGGCAGAACAGCCTGGCTTTTTAGATACAAAAGTTTGGACGCGACTATCAAAAAGTCCGCAATTTTATTGCTTGAAGCAGAGATGTCTGGATTCCCGCCGGAGTTTATGCTGAACTCTGATTCAGTGCGGGAATGACAGGGGGAGGAGGTGTCGATTTTCTGAATCTCGCCTAAGTAGGAGTTTGTGATTTTTGCCAGAGATATTTTGCAAATGTCGAGCTTTTCCTTCTCAATCAGGTTTAAGAGAAGGTCTAGCGGTCCTTCAAATGTCTTATCCCTCACGGCTAGCATTTATGGCCTCAGACGGTTAATGTCGCGCGGGAAAAGCGAAGCTTCTCGGATGTTGGAAAGACCCAGAAACTTCTCTGTGAGCCTCTCAAGCCCCAGGCAAAATCCGCCGTGCGGAGGCATACCATACTTAAATATGGAAAGATAATCTTCAAAGCCCTCCTCGGTCATTTTTCTTTCTTTCATTTTTTCCTGGTAGTCTTCGTATAGGTGTAGTCTTTGGCCGCCGGTCGTTACCTCTACCCCCCTGAAAAGGGCATCAAAGCTTAGTGTTTCGCCCGGACTTTCGGGATCATCCATGGTGTAAAACGGCCTTTTTTTACTTGGATAATGGGTTATAAAAACAAAGTCGCTTCCGTATTTCTTCGCCGCGTATTCACAGATTTGTCTCTCGTGCTTTGGTTCCAAGTCGGGTTCGCCCACACATTTCTCCCCAAACTCTTTCTCGAGGATTTCCTGCGCTTCTTTCAATTTCATCTGTGGAATCTTCACATATTTGGGAATGGTCGCACCAAGCAGCTCAAAGTCATTTTTTGAATGTTTTTCAAGCCATTCAACCATGTATTTGATCAAATCTTGGTGGATGTCGATCAAATCCATCCAGCTATCAATAAAAGCCATTTCCATATCTAAGCTCATGTACTCATTGATGTGTCTGGATGTGGCATGCGGTTCTGCGCGATAAACGTAGGCTGTCTCAAAAACTCTCTCGTAAACCCCGGCCATAATCTGTTTATACAGTTGGGGGCTTTGCGCAAGCAAAGCTTTTTTCTTGAAATACTTAACCTCAAACATCTCAGCTCCGCCCGTTTCGGCGCCCGAACATACAATTTTTGGAGTGTTTACTTCTGTAAAATCGTGTTCTTCAAAAAAGGAACGGAAAGCATCGAGAACTTCTCGCTGAACTCTAAAAATCGCCCTTTGCTTGGGATTTCTGAGCGTAATGGGCCTGTTGTCGAGCAATGTATCGAGGTTGATATTCATTTCCTTCTTGTTAATTGCAATGGGGATGTCTTCTTTGACCGGTGAAAGTATCTCAATCTTTGCATCGTGCAGTTCGGCGCCGTGCGGAGCCCTCTCTTCTTTGACAACCTTTCCTGTGATTTTCACAACAGTTTCCGTGGTTAGTTCCTTAAGCTTGTCGTTTTCTTTTGCCCCGTCAATTACAGCTTGAGCCAGGCCGGCGCGGTCACGCAAAACTATAAAGCTGATCCCGCCAAGCTTTCTAAGCTTGTGTATCCAGCCTTCGAGTAGGATTTCTTCGCCGATGTGCTTATTTATTTCTGAAGTTAAAACTCTTTTCATGTTTTCCTCTTCTAAAATTATACCAATCATTTTGCTTTTAACCAAGGGTTATGCTTTTTGTAGCGCATAGATTTCCGCCGGCGCGGGAATGACGCGTGGTAGATCTTTCATTATCTAATAAAAAAATCCCCTGCCGGGGAAATCATCTTTTCTGAAATCTCAGATTAGCTAGCGCTTGGCTTTTCTTTCCTCGGCCTTGCCAGAATCTCATTGGTTTTATCTATGACATCAGACAGAGTTGCTTGCGATTTGACTAAATATGCATCAGCGCCAAGCCTTGCTCCTTTTTCGATGTCGGAAGCTTGTGACAGAGCGCTCATTATAATAATTTTAGTATTTTTCGTTTCGGGTGTTGCGCGCAGAATATCCAAAATATCAAAACCCGATATCTTGGGCATCATGATGTCCAAGATTATAATATCCGGTTTTTCTGCAATCGCTTTTGAGAGAGCCTCTTCGCCGTCGCCGGCTGACGAGACTTCGAAATTTTCAGCGGCAAACCTTGCCGAGTAAATCTCTCGAAGAGCAATATCATCTTCTACTAATAATACTTTTGTCATTATAGAAAAATTTTAGTGAATTATGTCAATATTTGCAAGAGTTAATCCAAAGATCTGGGAATCGTAAAGTAAAATTTGCTTCCCTTTCCCTCTGCGCTCTCAACCCATATTTTGCCGCCGAAAGCTTCCACAATTGATCTGGTGATATAAAGCCCCAGGCCGGTTCCGCCCACTGCTCTGGTGGCACTGTTGTCAACCTGATAGAATTTCTCGAAGAGATGTTTTTGCCCGGCTTCAGGGATACCCACACCGGTATCAGCTACGCATGCTTTGGCGAAATCGTCGTCGTAATCTATGGAAACTGTAATTGTGCCGTTCTCTGTAAACTTAATGGCATTTTCAACCAAGTTGTTTAGAACTTCCCTGATCTGTTCTTTATCCGCCTTGACATCCAGCGACCTGCCTATCGCCTTCCCTTTGATAGTAAGGTTTGGGCTTGCGGCAAACTTGAGGTCGACATTTTTTTCCTTCGCCTTCTTGCCAAAAACATCGATAACTTCCTCGGCAAGCTCCTTTAGCGGGAAATTGGTTATATGGTATTCTATTTTTCTGTCTTCTATTTTTGTAACGGCCAGAAGGTTTTTTATCAAAACAGACATCGCCCCGGCAGTGTTAAATGCCTTTGTGAGATATTCGCGAGCTTTGTCGTCGATCTTGCATACATTATTATTCATAACCAGTTCAATGTAGCCAGACATAGCCGTGATTGGCGTCCTGAGCTCGTGTGATGCCGTAGAAACAAATTCAGACCTCATCCTTTCAACTTCTTTTTTCTTCGTTATGTCGCGAAAAACACATATGGCGCCGGTAACTTTTCCATCTGAATCCTTTATCGGAGCATATGACCCTTCAAGCTTCATGTCTTTCTTTCCCTTCCCGAGCATACACATGTCATCTCTGGTAATGTTCTCGCCGGTATTCCACACCGCGAGAGCCGGACAGTCTTTTTCGCAGATGCTTACGCTTTGGTCATTTTTTAAGTTCATAACTTTTTTGCAAGGCAATCCGATGGCATCTTTTTGGCCCCAACCGGTTAGCTCCTCTGCCTTTGCATTGAAAAGGATAAGTTCTCTTTTTGTATTAACGGCGTAGATGCCATCCGCGATATTTGCAAGAATTGCTTCAGCCTTGCTTTGATCTGCCGAAACATTCTTTGTGTACCCTTCCATTTCTGTTTTCTTAACAATGCTTTTTCGGTACATATAGCCAAGCCAAGAAGAAAAGGCGAATACAGATATTAAGGCAAGAATATTTGGGCCGTCTTGAATCAATATGTTTTGAGTCCCTTGATGTCCAACGTAAGTTCCCATAAATAATTCATAGGCTAGGGCTATGACAACCAAGGCCGA
>JAJYJC010000010.1 GCA_021796415.1 bacterium | reverse complement strand
CTGCCTTTTGGATAACCACCGTGTCACCGATACGGATGTCTTTCCTGTGGATTTCATCTTCGTTATGAAGTGTCGCCCGAGAAACGGTTGTGCCGGCAACTTTTACCGGCGTGAAGACAGCAAAGGGTGTCACAGCGCCGGTCCTGCCGACATTGACGCGAATGTCTTCAAGTCTCGTTGTCACTTGCTCGGCCGAGAACTTATATGCCACCACTCCGCGAGGCGCTTTGCCGACTATGCCTAGCCGGCGCACTAAATCCTCTGAGTTGACATTGACTACCACTCCGTCGGTCTGATACGGCAGTTTTTTACGCTTATCCTCCCACTCAGCCAGGAATTTCTCGGCGTCTTTTATGGTTCTGCAATGCCTGGAGTTTGGCTCGACTTTAAATCCCAATTTCTTTGCCATTTCGTGTTCTTGCTGGTGAGTTTGAATCCCCTCTTCAAATATCGCCCAAGCCATAAACTTTAATCCTCTTGTCGATACGATTTTCGGGTCTAGCTGTCGGAGCGTACCCGCTGAGAGATTTCTCGGATTCGCATAAGTAACTCTGCCGGCTTTTTCTTGAGATGCATTAACACGTTCAAACTGCTTGTAATCCATGTAAACTTCGCCGCGCACCTCTATGTCCACAGCTTCAGTCAATTTAAGTGGAATGCTTTCAATGGTACGGATGTTTTGAGTGACATCCTCGCCGACTTGTCCATCACCGCGCGTTGCCGCTGTTTTTAAGATTCCCTTTTCATAAGTCAAATAAACACTCAGGCCGTCGAGCTTTAACTCGGCATAATAGTCCAGTTTCTCGTTTGGAACGAGTTTCTGGATTCTCTTTTCCCATTCTTCAAGTTCGCCGAAATCAAATACATCATTGAGAGAAAGTCCGGGGTGAGCATGACGAATTTTTTGAAACTTTGATAATGGTTTGCCGGCTACCCTTTGGGTCGGCGAATCGGGAGTGACGAGTTCAGGATACTTCTCTTCAATTTGTGAAAGCTCATGCATCAAGGATGTCTTGGCTGCCTCAGGCACAATCTCCTTATCCAAAACATGGTAGGCGTATCTGATGCGATCAATCTCCGCTCGCAACTTCTCTGCCCTCTTTTTTGCCTCATTGAAAGGAATTTGTTCCATAGGTAAATTATACCAAAATTCGTGAACGAATTCATCGTTATTCTATACTTACAACCGTCATTCTGAACGCAGTGAAGAATCTCACAAGATCCTTCGGGCAATACCCTCAGGATGACAGAAAATGGTAGTTTCATTAAAAAAGAGACCTTTCGACCTCTCTTTTTGATTTTTGAGATTTGATATTTACTTTATTTAGATATGCATTTCATTTGTATCGCTACCAGTTTGATTGTTTGATCCCTGATTTGAATCATCTTGAGCTGATGTGGGGACTTCTGTCGGTGCTGCGGGGGTTGGCTCTGGCGCAAACAGCTGCGTGCCCATAGGGTTTGCCTGATTTTCATTCTGTGCCATCCCTGTGTCTTGCGGCATGGGATTTTCGGTTTGTAGCGCTTCCGGCGCGACAGTTTGGCTGTCAGCTGGCGGCATTTCAGACATTGCCGGTTCAGCTTGCGGCATTTCCGGTTCAGGCTGAGCTGGCGTTTGAATCGGAATGCTTACCTCTTCCATTTGAGATGCGCCTGTTTCTGGCATGTCCGCTACTGGTGCAATTTCTTCAGGTTGGGTCTCTACCGGAATGGTATTAGCAGGAACGGCTGGCTCATCTGAGGGTATTTCTTCTTCCTGCACGGGAGGAATGGCAGAATTCATGACAGGCTCTTCCACCATTGTCGGGGTGTCGGACAGCTGGCCATCCATGCCGCTTTGCCCGGTCATATCAGCACCTGTATCAGCAGCCATACCAGGCTCCGGTACATCCGACTGCATAGTCATATTCTGTTGGGCCATATCACTGACAACCGGTTCGGCTGATGGCTGATCCATGCCCATTTGCGGCATTTCTGTCTGCATCTCAGGAGGCTGCGGCACGGAATTGTCGGGCATAGCTGCGCCCACTATATCATTCATAGCAGGTTGCGCGCTTGCATATCCGGCATTATCAGTAGAGCCGGTGGTGATATTATCGTTTGCCATAGGCTGGTCTTGCGGCGTTGCACCTAAATAACCTGCCCCCATTTCGTTTAACTTTGAATTTTCGAGAACTTCTTTTTTATGGCTAGATCTTGATATCAAAAAATATACAAGCCCGCCTATTCCAGCCACCAGAACTGTAGCGATTATTACAACTATCAGGATGCTCATTTCCCCTCCTAGATTCAAAATTTAGTTAGTGATTTTATAATAACAAAAGAAAAAAATAATGCAAGAGTTTCAAAAGTGCCAACGCTCAAGCATCAATGTTCAATCAAATCCCAAATCTCAATAACCAAATTTTTGAAAAATTAGTGTTTGAGATTTGATTGAAAATTGAAAATTGTGAATTGAAAATTTTAGAGAAATCACAATTCTCTAAGCCTTTTTATCCTTTCTTCTATCGGCGGATGAGTGTCGAAGAGTCCGGCAAACCAACCCCTTGAGGTGCCTTCGTGCTCCTTTAAAGGATTCGTAATGTAAAGGTGCGCCGTTGCTTTGTTTGCTGCCTCCAAAGGTTTTTTATCTCCTGAAATCTTTTCAAGCGCTCGCGCCAAGCCTTCGGGGTAACGGGTCAAAAGCGCGCCGGATGAATCTGCCAAATATTCCCTGTTCCTTGATAGTGCAAGCTGTAATATGACGGCAAAAAGCGGCGCCAGGATAGCTAGCGCGATACCTACTACCATGAGTATCAGGCCCAGCTGGCCGTCGTCTCTATCTCGATCTCCTCCGCCAAAGAAGCTTATTCTCAAAAACCAATCAGAAATTAGCGCCACAAAACCGACCAGGATAACCACAACGGTCATCAGGCGTATGTCGTAGTTGCCGATGTGCGAAAGTTCGTGCGCAGTCACGCCTTCAAGTTCCACTTTTTCCAATTTTTGAATTATGCCTGTTGTGTAACATATGACCGCATGATCAGGATCCCTGCCGGTCGCAAAGGCGTTTGGAGCGCTATCTTCAATAATGTAAATCCTTGGCACGGGCAGTCCGGCAGTGATGCACAAATTCTCAACCAAGTGGTATAGGTCTTTGTTGTCGTCGTGGCTTATTTCATGAGCTCCGGAGATAGCAAGAGTCACCTTATCGCTGTACCAATAGCTGACCACCGCCTGGACTGAGGCAAAAATAATGGCGGCCGGAAAGATCCAATAAATGTTTAGGGCAAGTGAGAAAACCCAGCCTAAGACAATAATAAACACAAGAAAAGCCAATATCATGATAAAAGTCCTTCTCTTATTTGAGCTTATCTCTGTGTAAGTGGTAGCCATATTTAATAATTTCCAATTTTCCTGCCTTGCCGGCAGGCAGGCAATTCTCAGCTTCCAATCATATTACGTATTGAGGACGACTGGTAACTGGACATTGGTTATTTGATAATTTGCTATTTTGAGAAATCGACTTTCACCGGCTCCTTGTCGCCCTCTTCAGCTTGATAGAACTCCCTGGAAGTATATCCGAGCATTCCGGCGAAAAGATTCGTCGGGAAAACCTGAATCTTCGTGTTGTAGTCTCGAACAGTGCCGTTGTAGAATCGTCTGGACGCCTGGATCTTGTCCTCGGTGTCGGTTAGTTCCTTTTGCAGCTCCAGAAAATTTTCATTTGCTTTAAGCTGAGGATAATTCTCAGCAACTGCAAAAAGGCTTTTCAGTGTATCTGAGAGCATATTTTCCGCCTTGCCTTTTTCGTCTAAGCTTCTTGCCTGCATTGATTTGGTCCTGGCCTCGGTCACTTTCTCAAAAACGGTTTTTTCATGCTTTGCATAGCCCTTGACGGTTTCTATCAAGTTTGGAATCAAGTCATATCTTCGCTTCAATTGGACATCAATATCGCTCCACGCCTCGTCCACGCGAACCTTTGACCTGACGAGTCCGTTGTAAATGACAATAAAGCCTATGACCAAGACTAGGATAATTGCGAGAAGTATAAACATAAACATTTTTTCTCCTTTCACTCTTCCGTCATTCCCGCGAAGGCGGGAATCCGGAATTAATTTTTAATTTGAAATTTACAATTTTTAATGAATTAATTTTTAAACATTGAAATTTGGTCATTGAATGAAAATTGAAAATTAGAAATTGAAAATTTTATTTTGGTATCTTTATCGTCTGGCCAGGCTGAAGTGAATCTGCATCCGACATACCGTTGAAATCAGCCAGCTGCTTTGAAGTCATGCCATTGGCATTTGCAATCTGGCTCAAGGTATCGCCATTTTTGACTACATAAGATGTAAACCCTTGGCTTTGCGCCGGGGCAGGTGCGATTGTTGTGGTTGTCGTCGGCGCCGGCTGGCCGGCTTCGCTCTTTGTAGTTGTTGTGGTGGTTTCGTTTTTCACCTGCGGCTGATTCTCAATCTTCTGATCCGGCGTCTTGATGTCTTGATCGCTTATCTTGATATTGCCTTTGAATATATACACTTTTGCAAGAATAACAACGCCCAGCACAACCAAACCCAAAACAACGTTTGTGATAATTCTTCTTCGGCGATCGTTGTGCGAATGCTTCTTCAAATCATCCGCTAAATCGTTTGAAAGTTTTGGTTTCTTCATAGCCCCAACATTATAACACGATTGCAAAAAATTGCATTAGTCATTTTTTTATCAATGTGTTGTATTCGTCAATCAAACCGTTCATCTCCTTAACCAGCTGATTATACTGGTCAACTTGCTGGTTGTAGCCGTCTATAACGCTCTTTGTCGACTGGTAAACTGATTGATAATTTTGGTATGCCTGGTTGTACGCCTGGTAATTCTCCATGCTTGGATTGCCCTCATATGCCGCCTTTGCCTGATTCATCTGAGCTTCGCTTTGGTCTAGAGAATTTTTAGCGCTTTGGACTTCGTTTTGGGAATTTTTTATGTCCCCTGCAAGCTGGCCAAGCTCCTGATTGTCTGAATTGATGCTGTTTATTATTTCTTTTAATCTGGCATTTTCCTTGGCAATCTCTATAATCCTTTGATATACCGATCCATCGGCAATTTTAATCACTTCGGTGGGCGGCGGAAAGTTTGAATCCGGAATTTGCGGCAAAAGCTGCCCGTAATTATCCCCCGAAAGCTTGTTTAGCTCCGCGCTTTTTGCTCCGCTTGTCGCCTGGTCTATGACAGGCAGCTGCCCCACTTTGTAACCAGTGTTTGTCGTTTCTATGTAAGCATACCCGGTATTAAACGAATCGTATCCAGGAGGCGCTTTGATGCCGGCCGCCATATGATGCGCGCTGTCAAACGTCATTAAAGAAGCGCCATAACCCATTCGCTCCAGGATAGCCGCTTCCAGATACGATTTATCCGTACATATTCCCGTGTCATCATAAAGAGTTTCGTACGGAAAACGGTCATAAAAGGAATTATCGGTTATTTTCGAGATGCGGTTTTGGATGTCTGATGACAAGACCACCTTTGCCTTTTCATTGTCATACGGGATGTTTTGGACAAAACATGTTGCCAAGTCCGCGGTTTGGTCGGATGTTAACCCTAAGTCCTTACCCTTTTGGCCAATTTTTTGCGTCACCTCTTCCAAGGTTTTGTCTTTGTTATCTTCATAAACAAAATCTTTATACGGCAAACGCCTTTTTTTCGGATCTGATTTATAAAAATTGTCGATACTTTGGTAGAGGTTCTCCTGCAATGCTAGCTTCTGGCCGTGATAGTCGCAGTTTAAGGTTACCTGTTTTAAACCTTCGGCTTTTGGAAATTGCCTGACATTTATATAGCCAAACTCATAAGCAACAAATGCCAACACAGCGGCTAATATAAGAATGAAAGAAATTGATTTAAGCGTCTTCATCTGTCTAATTATAATGAAAGGTTAATGATTTTGGAACCAAGAATTGGCGGCCCCTGAAAAAGCAGGCCGCCCTAAGGATATCTACCCGGGATTACCACCTCCTTATTACTATTTCATCCCTTTTCCAATCTCATATTTACCCGTTCCTCCTGAGCGAAGCGGAGGTGCCTTGCGGTAGAAAAAATGACCGCAAGGGCGTAGTCCAAGACACGGATTCCTAGACATGGCGCGACGCATACACAGCCCCGAATATTGGATCAAACTAACGGGGTAAGGTTGTTTGCGTGATACCATTTTTCGTGTTCTTAGAGACGCCAGATACGCTCTTTCCTTAAGCAAAATGAGATTGGTAATGTTCAAGTGAAGGTTACATCCTTACATAATAATTATAGCATTTTGTGTCAATAAAAAATCCGGCATTAGCCGAAGTGTAAATGATTTATTTTTGGTGCTTGCTGCGAGGACCTGCCTGCCGGCAGGCAGGCTTGAAGCGGCTCACCGCCTTTAGATTTATTCTTTTAGAAACTTATTCCAATTGTTATTAAATGCTTTGTAGCATTGGTTATGTTTTTTCTGGGCGCCTACAGAAGATTCTCACCACCTCAGCAATACCAAAAACAAAAACCCTCATAGGGTATTATTTTTTGGTGCTGCGGAGAGGACTTGAACCTCCACGGCCTTAAGCGGCCACTGGCCCCTCAAGCCAGCGCGTCTACCAATTCCGCCACCGCAGCAAGTATTCATTATTGGTGCCGCGGGCGGGAATCGAACCCGCAAGGTCTTACGACCACAGCATTTTAAGTGCTGCGCGTATACCAGTTCCGCCACCGCGGCATGTTGTCAACCGACTCCTTGTTTTTTCCTGGGACGATTTCTATGAGTGGGCTGTAAACTATGGCAATTTGGACAAAGTACCCTTAAATTTTCTAATCTGTGATCATGGCGGTCACCATTTATATGGTCTAACTCTAACGGTAAATATCCATCGGGGGTTGTTGCCGCCCAACCGCATATTTCACAATGCTTTGGTTTTAAACCAACCTTAAACAATCTATTTTTTAGCTTATACGTCTGGAAGTTGCTGTTTTTTACTAAAATACTTTTCAAAGGAATCCGCGGTTTACCAATGCCTTTGAGCCCTGCATTCCAACCCTTTCCTCTAAAATGATCGGTACTTAAACCTGATTCCTTGATATACTTCTTAACTTGATCATAGTTTCCACCGGTCGGTCGCAAACCTATTTTAGCGATAGTTTGCCTATAGCTAGTGGAGTTCTCTACTGCTTTTTTTAGATCTTCCAATGTCCATGATCTTTTTCTTCTCATGTTTTTATTATAATTGTATGGTACAGAAGATGGCAATACTTTATTTCGCGTTTACCATTTGGAGGCCCCGCCCGGAATTGAACCGGGGTACGCGGTTTTGCAGACCGCTGCGTAACCACTCCGCCACGGAGCCAAACTTAGAATTCAGTATCCGGAAAATAAGCACGCACATTAAATCCCGGGGACTTGAGCTCTATCATTTCAACTTTTGGGTTGTCAATTTGCTTAAATTTTGTGTCTTTTAAATACTTTTTCTTAAAATCTTGATAGTTTTTAACCTCAAAGTCGACATAACCTCTTTCTTTATAATTTCCGTCAGCAATTCTTATTCGGCATCTTCTTATAGTTCCTAGCGAAGTTTCAAGGGGTCTATTTAACCAATAATAAGTTCCTGTTTTCTGGATATCAGCCGGAGTACCATTGTCCTTGAGTTCTTGTGTAAAAGTTTCGAATTCCCTTTCACTTTTTGAATAGACGGAAGCAAAGTCAGACTTTCCAGTTAAATCTTTCCTATCAACAAATTCGCTCACCATCTTTCCCGCTTCTTTTGTGATATAGTTATAAATATCTATCAGTTCATTGCTCAACATATTGAATTTTTCCTGGAGCGGGAAACGGGATTCGAAGCTGTTCCAGCCATTTGGCTTACGGCAGATTCTCAACACATTTTCTTCCCAGGAAAACATACTATCAAAATGATAGCCTGCTTTCCTGGAGCGGGAAACGGGATTCGAACCCGCGACCTCATCCTTGGCAAGGATGCGCTCTAGCCAACTGAGCTATTCCCGCGAAAATAATTTTCAATTAACAATTCAAAATTTAGGAATTATTGTGCATTGTGAATTATTAATTTTTTAATTATCACTGGTGGCGAGACCCGGAATCGAACCGGGGACGCAAGGATTTTCAGTCCTTCGCTCTACCAACTGAGCTATCTCGCCGGGTATTAATTAAAAATTATCAATTAATAATTCAAAATTAATTGTGCATTGTGAATTATTAATTGTTAATTATTTCCTGGTAGGCGCTGAGGGACTCGAACCCCCGACCCTCTCGGTGTAAACGAGATGCTCTAGCCAACTGAGCTAAGCGCCCTTACATTTTTAACTAGATTATTATACTACAAAACCCTCCTCTTTAAAATAAAATTTTGACTGTGGTTTAATTATCGATCATTATCTTGTCGGCTTTGATATACCAGTCTGAGACATTCCAAAAACGGTCTTCCGGAGAAACTATCTTGCCTCTTGCGATACCCTTTATCTTGGGAGAGGTAACGAAATAATAAAAAGGGTCATAAAGATAAACCGCGGGCACTTGTTCCAGGATAATTTTCTGTATTTCATTCAGGCGATCTTGCCTTTCAGTGTCACTTGAAGCCACTCTTGCCAGTTCGAGAAATTTATCCATCTTTTGATCCTTGAATTCTGAGAAGTTTAGCCCCGGATCGTTGACTTGCGATGAATGCCAGAAACTGAAAAGGTCGGGATAGTTTCCAAGGTCTTCGCCCAGGATGGCTACATCATAGCTTCGCGGCCGCAGGTATTCCTGCTGAAACGACACCATATTTACCTTCTGTACGTCAACCTTAATCCCGATCTTTTTAAAATCATTTGCAATCACATCAGCAGTTTTTGAGAGTTCCTCGCTATCTGCCGTCACTATTTTCAGCGAAACATCCTTACCATCTTTTTGCAGCTGATTTCCTTTCAGCGTGTAACCCGCTTTTTGAAGAGTGTCCTTTGCTTGGTTCACATTTGTCTGCGTCTTTGGCAAATCGCTTGATTCCGCCACAAAGCCCGATGTGATAGGATAGTTCTGAACCAGCCCCTTCCCCTCTATAGCCTGCTGCATAACATCCTTTTTATCAACAGCTAAACTAAGCGCTTGCCTCAACTCCCTGTCCTTCAAAAATTGTGATTGCGTATTGAAAAATGCCGCGACATATCTCGGTATGTTGTATTCATAGATATCGGCATTTCTCTTCTTCATGGTGTCAACTTCCTGCAATGACGGATTGCCGATACCCATAATGTTTCGCCTATTGAAAGCATCAACCATCTCTTTTTCGCTTAAATAAGTTTCAAACCGGATACCATCTACGTATGGCCTCTGGCCGTAGAAATTATCACTTCTTATAAGCGTCAGAGTTTGATGGTCCTGCCCCTTATCTAAACTTTTAAATGCAAAGGGACCCGTTCCGACCGGCTTAATATTGAAGTCAACCGTCTGGATATCCTTTGCCGGAATCTTGCCCAAGATATGCTTCGGGAGGATTTTCAAAGTAGCGTTCTCCAGAAATGAGCTATCAGGCTCTTTCAAAGTAAACTGAACTCCCTTCTCTGTCTTGGACGCCTCCACGCCTTTCCAGGCTTCATAAAGAGGGCTCCTAACGTCGGGGTTTTGTATGAGCTCGATGGTAAACAAGATATCGTCCGCGCTAAAGTCGACTCCATCTTGCCACTTGATGTCCTTCTTCAGATCGAAGCTGTAGGTTTTCTGGTCGGCAGACAAAGTCCACCTGCTTGCCATATCTTCGGTGATGCTCCTGTTTGGCCCCTCTTTCATCAGTCCGCTAAATATGAGGCTCGCCGCATCTTCGTCATCCTGATTCGTTTGCGAGTATAGCGGATTGATCCTTAGAAATTTACCAAGCAATCCCTCTGTGTATACCCCGCCCGAAATCGGCTTATCCTTTTTGTAATAAGCGGTAAGCTTGGTAAACGACGATACAAACATGAGAGTCACCACAACCATAAAAACGATGCAAAATATCACCAAGTTCCTTAAGTGCACCACCCGGTAAAGCTTTCTGGAGGCAAAGATGTAGAATTCGTGAAAATCCTTAAGCTCAAGATTTTTCAGCCTTATGGTATGTTTTTGGACTTTCAAAGAAAACCTTAAAAATATTCTCTTTAGATTCATTGAAGTTAATAAATTAGGAACTTAGTTAATTAGTTAATTAGGTAGCCTAGTTACCTAATCCCTAAACTCCTAACCGCCGGGGCTAAAATTGTCAATCTGCTTATTTGATTATGAGAGTGGTTAAAGCAGTGCCGATAAAAATCACGGCCATGACAATGGTTAAGTAAAGCAGCATTTTTTCGGCGCCCCGCTTGCTCCTGTATGCCCCGCTTTCACTGCCAAAGGCCGAGCCTAAGCCCCCGCCCTTTTGCTGCAACATTATGGCAATGACTAAAACAATGCCGGAAAATATAATAATTCCCATTAAAACTTGTCTCAACATGAGTGCAATTTTAACAGAAAAGGAAGTTTAAGTAAATTCCAATGTTCAACCTCCGGCTTTCAATCAAGCCCTAGGCCCCAAGTAACAAACATTTTCGACATGGAAAATTTAATCATTGGAAATTGATTGAAAATTGCCCGCCTGCCTGTCCGTCCGGCAGCCGGGCCGGCGAGGCAGGGAAATTGTGAATTGAAAATTATCTACTTGCCTTTCTTTCTCATTTCTCTGGCAAGTTGGAATACACTTTTCCCCGAAACCTTCATTTTCTTCTTATCGCTTTTTCCTTTTCGGTCTTTTCGGATTTGCTCTTCTTCCTCTTCCCAATCTTTCTTTTTCATTTTCCCTCCAGAAACCATTCCCTAAGTGCTTCTTTCCCTGCAGAGAAATCACCATTTATTGCCAAATGGTGATTCGCACCTTTTATGGGGATCAACTTTCCATTTGGAAATTCTTTGATTATCTTTCCACTCGCGCCAAAATCAACTCGCTCATCTTCCGTTCCATGGATAATAAGAACCGGACATTTTATGGATGCCGCTTTTCCAAACATTACATATTTTTTGGAATCCTCTATACATCTATAACTAACACGCACTCTTTCACCATTCGTTTTATCTTGCCAATAATAGCCTTCCTTTTGATATTGCTCCAACTCCTCCCCGAATTGTTTCTTTTTTATCGTCGGGTAATCAACCACTGGGGACATTAAGGCAATTCTTTTCAACTCCGGATGCTTGAGGGCAGTTGCTAGCGCCACATTCCCTCCAAAGCTTATGCCGAGCAGGCTAACTTCTCTATAACCCCTTGATTTTACAAGGTCGATCGCCGAGTTCAAAGTAGCCATGTAGTTTGTAATGCTTGCCTCTTCTTGAAAATCAGGCTCCGACTTTCCGCGGTTATCCAAATCAATCCTCAATGAATTTAGATTGATGCCAGCCAGCAAGTCTGATAAATAGTGCTTGGCATAGGATGCAAACCCATGGACAATAATAACGATCTCATCCCTTTTAGGATTTGGCTCTTCGAAAATGCCGTGAATCTTTTGCCCCTTGTTATTTTTGAAATAAACCTCTTCTTCTCAATTTTTCTCTTTCATTCTAAGCACCTACTCAACTAATCCCTAATTACCTTTCCCTTAGCAACTTAGCAACTTAGCAACTTAGCAACTTAGCAACTTAGCAACTTAGCAACTTAGCAACTTAGCAACTTAGCAACTTAGCAACTTAGCAACTTAGCAACTTTTAAATTATAAACCCTCCTTTATTTTCCCCGCCAACTTCTCACCGACTATACTGGCTAACTCTGATTGCTTGGCTTTCCTGATATCCTCCACTGAGCCAAACTTCTTTAACAATTTTTTCTTGGTCTTTGGTCCTACTCCCTCGATTATATCAAGATTTGAAACTAAAAGCTCTTTTCCCCTTTTGCTTCGGTGATATGTAATGGCAAAGCGATGCGCCTCGTCACGAATTCTCTGGACCAGATATAAACTTTCCGAATCTCTTTCTAATGTCGTCTTTTGAAATTCGCCATTTTTTATACTAAATATTTCTTCTAGCCGCTTTGCTAAAGAAACAATCTTAATATTCAGCTGATATTCTGACAAGATTTCAGTTGCCGCAGACAACTGGCCCTTTCCACCGTCGATAATAATAAGGTCCGGCACCTCTGCAAACGAGACATCTCTCTGGCTCCCTGAAAATTTTTTAAACCTGCGGCGCAAAACTTCCTTCATCATGTCATAATCACTTATTTTCTTGACTGTTTTGATCTCAAATCGCCGGTAATGGTCTTTTGCCGGCAAGCCCTGAATAAAAACCACCATCGATCCGACCGCCGCTTTGCCGAAAATGTTGGAGATGTCATAGCACTCGATTCTTCTTGGCACACCGGCCAGACCCAGCGCGTCACGAAGCCCGACCAACGCCTTATCCCTTGCCGTTCTGGCTTCCCCGGAATTCAAATCCTTTTCCAATTTTAATGTCTGAATCTTTTTGAGCTGGAATAGTCGATTCCTGCAGAGAGCCGCTTTTTCATAATCCTCCGCTTTGGCAGCCTTTTTCATTTCCCGATTAAATTCTCTCTCCAAGTCTTTTGTTTTTCCTTGAAAAAGCTTCATCATCTGGCGGATATTTCTGCCATACTCAGCTTTGGAAATGTATTCTTGGCACGGCCCGGTGCAGTTGCCGATGGAGTACTGGAGGCAAACTCTTTGCGGCATGTTATTGCAATGCCTGAACATAAAAATCTTCCTCGTGTAGCGAAGTATTTGGCGCAGCGCGCCGGCGCTTACAAACGGCCCGATGTAGCGCGCTTTGCCGTCCACTATCTGCCGGACCAGCGACACTTGCGGATAATTTTCGTCTGTAATCTTGATGTAGACATAGTTCTTGTCGTCCCGCCACTGAACATTAAACTTCGGTTTGTAGCGCTTGATCAGCTCCGCTTCCAGGATCAATGCCTCCACCTCGGAATCAGTATTGATATGCTCTATTTTGGCGATATTTCGAACCAATTCACGGGTTTTAGCATCCAGATTTCTGGCATCTTGAAAGTACTGGCTTACCCGGTGCCTTAAAGAAATCGCTTTGCCAATGTAGATAATCTTCCCCTTCGAGTTTCTATAAATATAAACTCCCGGTCCAAGCGGCAAAGATTTGATTGTTTCTCTTACATTTCTCATATTACACAAAAATATTACTTTTTATTTATTGGCTGACGTCACAAGTTAACGCGATAGCGATAACTTGTGACACTACTTTTGTCTTACCCTTTCGCGGGATTGGTTAGCTTTCCCATTCTTCATCATCCAATCCGAAAATTCTCGTCATTTCTTCCTGTCTCGGCAACCGATCAGTCACCAGGTGCATCACATGAGGCGCGATTTTCAAGTTTTGCGCAATTACCGCTATTTCCTCTTTGCATTCATACGGTATTACCATCATACTTTTTTGCAAATCTTCGAAACCGAGCTCCTTTAATTTCTTTCTAAAATAGTCCCTTTCATTTTTCAGCGGCTTATCCGGAATATCATATGAAACAATCCGCCAAATCCCGTCCCACTCATGCTTTTTAATTTCAATCTTCTCGCTTTCTATCCTGTCCAACAATTTCTGGCCCTTCTCTGAAAGATAAACTTTCTCGCCGCTTAAAATGATTAGATTTTTCTCGTAAACTTGTTGAAAACTTCGTTTGAATGCATATTTTTTCTTTCTGTCCGATAATAATTCTTTAAAGATAATAGGCAAATTGGGAGCAACCAATGTCCCCGCCACTAAAACACCCATTCCCGCTAGCCTTAAGATCTCTTTTTCAGTTTTTCCTAAAATCAGCTTTTTCTTTTTTCTTTTTAAATACTTCTTTTCCATAAAAATTTTGTTAAATATTTTTCATACATGCCGTGAGGAATGTCACAAGTTAACGCGATAGCGATAACTTGTGACATTTTAACTTAATACCTTAATTAGGTGCAAGTATGCACTATACACGCAGTTAGTCTCTACCAATCACCGCCGGCAATTTTGCTTGTGTCTAGCCCGATTTTTCTCTTCGTTCCTTCTTCTGTATTTGGCGGCAAATTACTCGCCGGATAAAAGCCCAGCTTGTCTATCTCCCACCACCTGCACCTTGGCTCGCCTTCAAGCTCAAAATCATCCACGCAAAAGAGCGATATATGGTCCTTGACATACCCTTTATCATGCAGAAATTCACCGATTAGATGAAGCTTTTTGGCCTCTATGCCGGTTTCCTCGCGCAGCTCTCTTACGGCAGCGTCCTTTGCCGTCTCGCCCCTTTTTATCCCGCCTCCGGGGAACGAAAAATAATTATTGTAGGTCGTTTTGACAAGCAAGACTTTGCCGTCTTGCATCACTAGGCATTGGGCGCCGCGGCTTTCCCTTTTCAGAAACAAATACAGCTTCATGAAGCTGTAGAGAAATCTAAATACAGCGCTTTTTATGCCGCTCATATTACTTCCCGTACCGATTATCTACCCACCATTTTTTGATAAATGGCAGCGACTGGATGGACAGGAAGTAGCCGATAGTGGGTATCAGCGCGCTTAAAAGATAGTCTTTGACGCCTATCAGATAGAAAACGACCGCGGTGATTATATATGTAAAAATGACAATAATAACCTTGCGAAACATGCTCGTTTCCCAAGCTTTATCCGCCTCGACTCTCCTATTTCTGGCCTTTATTTCTCCAATTTCTTTCTCTATGTTCATTTCAAATCCTCACGATTTCCTTTTGCACTTCCGTCGTTATGTTTATCTTACCATTTTCATCTACATAGAAATCTATCTCGCTCCTGACACCAAACTTCCCTTCAACATATATACCTGGTTCTATGGTGTAGGCAATGTTTTTCGGCAAAAAGCCTCTGCTTCCATCTTTTAGTCGGACTCCGTTGCCGTGGCAAGTTGTAAGCCCTAAACTATGTCCGAAACCGTGCGGAATGAAATCCTGCATACCAGACTTAAGGGTAATCCCCGTCATCGATCTTGAAATATCTCTGGTTTTCAAATTCTTAATTTTTGTGGTTTTAATATACTCCACCCCTCTGCCTCTTGAGAGAATAACGGCATCAAATGCCTTTTGAATTTCTTCAGGAATCTCTTCCCCACTCCAAGCCATCCAGGTTATGTCAGCAAATGGCGCTCCTTTTTCGTTCATCCTTGCCCAGACATCCAACATTATCAATGAATTTGGCTTTAATGTCTTTGCCGACTCCGCTGTCGGAAAATAATGGACAAATGATGTGTTCTCGCGAAATGCCACAATCGGTATATCCGGTTCGGTCTTCATGTCTCTTTGTTTAAACTGGTCAAGGATAAATTGCGCTACCTCAAACTCACTAATCTCTGGCTGCTTTCCCATTAAATCGAAAATCTGATCCTTGATTTCACAAAGGTCCTTCGCTGCTTTCTCATGCTGTTCAATCTGCAATTTATTCCAGCCTTTAACTTTCATAATTTTTCCTTCTGCATGCCCCGCACCCAAACGGTGCGCGGGTTATTCCGACTCTGCCGGAGGAATCCCTTTCTATAATCTTTTATTGATCAAATCCAAATCCATTTTGTCGAAGTGGATGTTTCCATCGACAACGATGAATTCTCCGCCGGTTTTATCGGCAATTTCTTTGCCCGCTTCAAGCGGCACATACGGATCATTCTTCTCGCTAATTACAACAAACTCATTTGCCAAGCTCTTTATCTTTTCCCAATCAAATGGCTTGTCGACAAAGTTTCGCGTCTCTTCTATCTCTAAGTCTCTGGCAAATCCGGCAATCGAAAATATCTTGCCAACCTTTCGGCCGCTTTTCTCTAAATATCGAAAGATTGCCGCCGGACCCAAACTATGCCCGATCATGACCGTTTCTTCATCCGGCCTTAAACTCTCTATAATTGGCAGCCATTCGTCCAACTTCGGCCATCTGCCGCCCGGCATGGCCGGCAAGTCCACCTTGTAGCCCATTTCCTCAAGCAATTTCTTTTCCTCCCGGTACCAGTGCTCTTCCGGACCGCTCTCCCATGCATGAATGATGATTGCTCTCTTCATTCCATGTCCTCAAAATCTATTCCAATCCCCTTGTCTTCCATTTTATCTAAAATTTCAGCAATTTTGGCATGATCCGGATGGGCTCGATATGCGTCTAGAGCTTCCTGATTTTCAGCCAAAACCACAATTGCATAAGTAAAGCCCTCATTCCATTTGTTGTAATTCTTACCCGCTAAAATGTCGACTAGCCCCCGAACTTTATCCTTCAGGGATTTTACTTCAGAAAGTGCTAGATCGATCTCTTTTGCGACGGTTCCTTCTTTGAATTTATAAATGGCGATATGGGTTATCATAGTTCCATAATTTCCTTTAGTTTATCCAAAGTCTCTTGTCCAACCACGCCATCTAGCTCGCCTTCATCCATCCATTCATAATATTCCAGCTCGGTTTTACCCCCCCCTAAATCCTTGTAAGTATACCGAACATGATAAGGAGTTTTCTTTGAAGAAAGTTCAAAAACCTCATTTTCTTTCAGATCCGACACCACACATTCATTCCAATCACCGGTTTCACCCCGATTTCTGTAAATAGTTCCCAACTTTATCGGCCAATCGCTGGTTTCTTCTTCTGCAATCGAACTAAACCATTTGCTGGTGTTTTGGGGGTTGGTTGAAAACTCAAAAACTTCGCCAATCGGCTTATTGATTTGAATGGTAAGTCTATTTTCTTTCATTTCATATTCTCAATTTCTAATCTTGTGCCTTTATTATAGCACAAAATCGTGCTATAATAACACTTCTACAAGCACCTTCGGCAATACCTAAATCCGCCAAACCGGATTTAGAAAAATATAATGCAAACAAACTGGAGGAGACATGTTTACGGAAAACCCGAAAGAACTGGGACCACTGATTGGAGCACCCATACCCGGCACCGAGAAGTTCTACGTTTGCCGACTGGCCGTAGACCGCTCTACCTTCATGTTCGGCTTCGACGAGGACTCTGTGAGGCAACTCCTCGAAGGGCGCGACGGACCGCAGGTTATCCCGGTAAAGTGCGAGCAGTTTCGCTACACCGGAAAAGGCCGCGCCCTAAAGCGCGTAGCATGCGGCGCGTTGCTCGACCCCGGCATAAAGCTGGTGATCGCCCATCCTGATTACGAGGACGAGGCCATTACCAGACACGCTTTCGTCCATGCCGCACACCTCGACAAGGTGCTCGATGGTATGGCTGCCTACCTCTGACACCTCAACCGGTAAGGAGAATTTGTGCTCAAAAACAGCAACAACCAAAACAGAGAGCATTCAGAGCTAAGGGAGTGAGAGGTCTTCATTGGCAGCAAGACGCTCATTGAGTTCGAGAAAGAGTTAGCCCCATCGAAGCGGATGGGTGAGGTTGCCCGCGGCTCAGATGGATCGGTAATCGAAGACGGCAACGTCTTCCCTGTTTTCGTAGTTGAGAAAGATCATGTGCGGTCCGTTAATGGCTCTACTAAGTGGGTCGCCATTTAAATAAATCCACGACGCACCACACCAGTTTGTTTGCAAGAAGCCGGCCGGCGTCACTGCCGGCTTTTTGCTTCCTACACTTACAGCTTTGATGTAGCACAAGCGTTTGTTATAATTGTTGGTAAGCGCATTCTTTTGCAAACAAATACGGAGGAGGAGATTATGCCGTCGTCAGACACTGCGAGAAACCTCAAGCCAGTGGTAGCAGCGCCCCCTCAAGGCGCTGAGGACAGATTCGTCTGCAATCTGTACATTCGTCCGGACACCTTCAGATTCCACTTCACGGCTTATGCCGTGGGGCAATTGCGCGCAGGGCGCAGCGGACAGGGAGTCTTTTCTGTGGAGTGCGTGCAACTCTACTTCACTGGGAAGGGTAAGGGTACGCTCGAGTGCATCGAGTGTGATGCGTTTCTCTACCCCAACAGCAAGATGGTAATCGAATTCCCCGATCGCATGGGTAATATCGGTCACGCTGTGGTGTATCGCGGACATCTCGATGCGATGCTCGACGAGATGATCGCATACCTGGAGAAGCACCCCAACACGGTAGCCGCCTAGCACGGCCATCCTCCACTACCAGTTTGTTTGCAAGAAGCCGGCCGGCGTCACTGTCGGCTTTTTGCTTTTTAGATCATATTTTGGCTATTTCTTCAGAAGTGATTGTACGGAAATCACAAAAACGGGAATGCTTAAGACCCCCGTCAGATACTGCGGCAAGGTTATCACTTCCCCGGATTTCAGAATGTCATGGAAGAAAAGGAAATCAACAAGCAAAAAACCTAATATTAAGATAATGTCTACTATCTTTCTCATGCCCGCATTATAGCACAAAAAGGTTTTCAAGTTTTTGCGGTAGCAAAATGTTGAAAATTATACCTCTTCCAGCCCAAACTTTTCTACAAATTCCCATTGCCTTGGAAGCTTGTCGGTAATTAAGTGCATCACATATGGCGAGATGCCTAGATTCTGAGCAATTACTGCTATTTCTTCCTTGCATTCATACGGAATCACCATCATGCTCTTTTGCAGCTCGCAAAATCCCAGACTCTCAAGCTTTCGCCTGAAATAGTTTCTCTCTTTTTTCTGCTTCTCCGGAATGTCGTAGGCAACAATTCTCCAGATCCCATCCCACTCGTGACGCATGATCTCTATTTCCTCCCGCTCAATATCTCTAAGCAGCTTCTGGCCCTTCTCGGACAGTTTTACCTTTTCCCCGGAGAGATAAATCAAGTTCTTGTCGTAAACCTGATTAAAGCTTCTTTGCATAATGTATTTCTTTTTCTTGCTGCGAAATGCAGAGGGCAGGTTCGGGGCAACCAGAGAAGCGCTCACCAAAACACCGGCTCCCACCAATCGCAGTATTTCCCTTTCATGTTTTCCTAAATAAGTTTTTCTCTTCTTTTTCATGTTCAATATAGTTAAAACAAATGGTTTTCAAATTTGAGCGATAACAAAATCTTGCAAACTATATTAGGGCTTTGTGTCAATGAAAACAAGTATACAAAAACCAGTTGCCCTGTAATTTTTTTCAACTTTGCGCGATAGCAAAAAGTTGAAAATCAGAGATTAGAAAGTCAGAAGTTAAAACCGGGGGGGGTCGCCTGCCCCCCCCTGGTTCCTCGGGCATTGCCGCCAAAGGTGGTGGGGTTGAGAAATTATTTTTTAACTTTTCTACGAAACACCATCACCGTAAGACCACGCTTCTTCTTTTCTACCCAAGAATAAGCAATGTCTTTTAGCTCCCAACCTTCTGCCTCAACCGCTTCAATAGCCATTGATGCTCCTGCTATTTCTCCAGTTCCCTGGAATGCAACAACTTCGTCCCAATATCTAGCTAAAAAGACAGTCCTCCCTTTTTCGAATGCCTTTCTAGCATCCGCTGCAATAGCTAGCGTCTTACTTTTTGTCATTAACCCCATTCAAATCTCCTTTTATGGCTTTATAATAACATAAAGTCTTTAAAGACTTTTTTCAATGTCTAAAACCAAATGTTGGATATTTTCTAGACACTTAAGAAGAAATGGTAAAACTTTAATGTTTTCTGGGAATTTAGGAATTATTTGCCCACAATCAAAGACAAAATCATTCCATATTACCCTCTCAATTTCTACACCGGGTGTATCAACTAGCATTTGTGTTTGTTGATCGATGTGGACTGCCTTTCCATTAATTCCAAATACGACATCGCCCATAAAAGCACAGTCTTTAAATACCATTCCTGCATTACCGCGCTTCAGCGTAAATTCCTTTCCTTCCTTTTTAATCTGAGGAACAAGTGTCAGATGCTTATTCTTATTATTCAGTAGCTTAAACCATTTAATCCAATCTTGCCCATTATAAGGCTGCCATTTTTCCAAAACAACTGAAACTTTAGGATCTATTCCTATTATCATTTTCTTAAAATCTGCTTTACTATTTGTTATTGGAAAGTAGCTTCCCTTAACAGCCGGGATTTTATTCCATAGATATTCAAGTGCAGATCTTAAATTCTCAAGATAATTTTTTACATCAACTAATAGACTATTTGTAACCTCTTTATTGTTCAACGCTTCTTGATATTCGGCCTCAATAGTTAGCAGTAATTGTTCCGACTTGCATAAAACTGCTTGCACATCTTTAAATTTAGAAAACCTTGCCATCTATTTCACTTTCTCTTTTTTGAGTAATTCTGCCAAGTACTGGCCTGTATAAGAATTCTTATTTCGGGCGACTTGTTCCGGGGTGCCACAAGAGTATTTAGTATTGTGTATTGTGTATTGTGTATGGGTCATTTTGCAGCCTTTTCCTTCTTTAGAATCTGTGCGAGGTATTGGCCGGTATATGACTTTTTGACACGAGAGATTTCTTCCGGAGTACCGGAAGCTACTATTTCTCCCCCTTTATCCCCTCCTTCAGGCCCGAGATCTATAATCCAGTCGGCGCCTTTTATTACCTCCAGATTGTGCTCGATGACAAGCACGGTATTGCCCATGTCGACAAGCGCGTTTAGGATATTCATGAGGCGGTTGACATCGTCCATGTGCAGGCCGGTGGTCGGCTCATCCAAAATGTAGAGGGTCTTGCCGGTGGATTTCTTCAGAAGTTCGGTAGATAGTTTGACACGCTGCGCCTCACCGCCGGACAAGGTCGTCGCCGGTTGGCCCAATCTAATGTAACCCAATCCTACCCTTTCGAGTGTTTCCAGCTTCTGCTGGATTTTGGGGATATTTTGGAAGAACTTGAGCGCTTCGGAGACGGTCATATTCAAAACATCGGAGATATTTTTGCCTTTGTATTTCACATCCAGAACCTCGGCGTTGTAGCGTTTGCCTTTGCACTCCTCGCATGTAATGTAGACGTCGGGCAGGAAGTGCATTTCTATTTTGAGGATACCTTCGCCCCGGCACGCCTCGCATCTGCCGCCTTTGACATTAAAGCTGAATCTGCCCGGCTTGTAGCCGCGCATCTTTGCCTCCGGCACGGACGCGAAAAGGTCGCGGATGTCGGTGAAGACGCCGGTGTAGGTTGCCGGATTGGAGCGCGGAGTTCGGCCGATCGGCGACTGGTCGATATCGATAACTTTGTCTAAATAATTTAAGCCTTTTATGCCTTTATGCTTTCCCGGAATGGTCTGGGCGCGGTGGAATACTTGGGATAGCTTCTTGGCTAAAATGTCATTAATTAATGATGATTTTCCCGAACCGGACACGCCGGTGACGAGAACCAGTTTGCCGAGCGGAATGTCTACGGTGATGTCCTTCAAGTTGTGCTCGGTGGCGCCCTGTATGGTAATGCTATCGCCGTGCCCGCTTCGGCGCTTTTCCGGCGACTGGACCGTTTTCTTGCCAGATAAATACTTGCCGGTGATGGAGTTCGGGTCTTTCATGATTTGTTCCGGCGTACCTTGGGAGATGATCTTGCCGCCTGCTTCTCCTGCTCCCGGTCCGATGTCTAAAATCCAGTTTGAGTTCAGCATCGTTTCCTCGTCGTGCTCCACCACGATGACGGTATTGCCGAGGTCGCGAAGTTTCTTGAGCGTCTGGATGAGGCGGATGTTGTCGCGCTGGTGCAGGCCAATGGAAGGTTCGTCTAATATATAAAGGACGCCCATTAAACTGGAGCCTATTTGCGTGGCCAATCGGATGCGCTGAGCTTCTCCTCCGGAAATAGTCGTCGCCGAGCGGTCGAGAGTTAGATAATTAAGCCCGACATTGAGCAAAAAAGTTGTACGTTCTGAGAGTTCCTTCAGCACTTGGGCGGCGATGTTTCGGTCGCGGTCTGAAAGGTCGATATTTGTAAAGAATTCATGGGCTTTATCAAGAGATAAGGTTACCACTTCAACGATAGTCTTGCCTCCGACAGTGACGGCGGCTATCTCGGGCTTTAATCTTGTCCCCTTACACTTTGGACATTCGCGCTCGGACATGTATTTCTCTATTTCCTTGCGAACGTAATCTGAATCTGTTTCTTTGTGCCTTCTGCCCAGATTTGCCACTACCCCTTCGTACTCTGATGTGTAGTCGCGAAGCCCCATTTGCACGTGATAGCTCTCATCGCCCGTGCCGTACATGATGATGTGCTTGGCCTTTTTCGGCAGATCTTTGTAGGGCGTATCAATGTCGAAGCCGTGGCGCGCGGCAACCGCATGCAAAAGCTTGATATACCAGTTCATTCGGCTTGCCGTTCTGGACCACGGGCGGATAGCGCCCTCGGGGATGGAAAGCTTGGGGTTCGGCACCACCAGCTTGGGGTCGATTTCAAGCTTAACGCCCAATCCCGTACAATATGGGCAGGCGCCGTATGGAGAGTTAAACGAAAAGCTTCGGGGAGAAATTTCGGGGAGGTTGACGCCGCAGTCCAGGCAGGCAAAGTGCTGCGAGAAGATCTTTTCCTCAACATTGGTGGTATTCCAGAGAATCATCATCCCCTCACCCAGATTGACGGCAGCTTCTACGGACTGAGCGACGCGCTTTCCTACCTCCTTCGTCAACGCGAAACGGTCCACCACCGCTTCGATGGTGTGTTTTTTGTTCTTATCAAGCGGCGGCAGGTCGTCTATTTCAAAAACCTTCCCGTCTACGCGAACCCGGGCATACCCCGCTTTCGTCAATTCTTCAAAAACGTATTTGTGAACGCCTTTCTTGTCGCGGATAATGGGCGCGAGGATAATGAAACGGGTGCCTTTCTTCATTGCCATGATTTGCTCGATGATCTGCGGGATGGTCTGCTTTTTGATCTCTTTGCCGCAGAGCGGACAGTGCGGGATGCCGATGCGGGCGTATAAAATACGAAGGTAATCGTAAATCTCGGTAACCGTGCCGACTGTGGAGCGTGGGTTTCTGGTGGTCGACTTCTGGTCGATCGAAATGGCCGGAGACAGGCCGTCTATCTGGTCGACGTCAGGCTTTTCCATTAAACCCAAGAATTGGCGGGCATATGAGGATAGCGACTCAACATAACGCCTCTGCCCTTCAGCATAAATAGTATCAAAAGCCAAAGAAGACTTTCCTGAACCGGAAAGTCCTGTAAACACGACTAGTTTATCTCGAGGGATCTCGACGTCGATATTCTTTAAGTTGTGTTCGCGAGCCCCGCGAACGATGATTTTATCCTGCATATTTACCCATCCTTGCCTGCCCCGCACTTTGCTAATAGTGCGTGGGTCATTCTGGCTTG
>JAJYJC010000043.1 GCA_021796415.1 bacterium | reverse complement strand
TGAACATTTTTCTGGTCTTGGGATTGCAGATAGTAAATGTCAGTTAGTTTTAAATAATTACCGCCGTTATCAGTAAGCTTGCCGAAGTAAACCTGGCCGTTTGTTAAAAATACCGCTTGGTATTTATTGCTATCGATCTGCTCTGATGATTGATTCTGGGCAGCCTTGACGCTGTCCTGGTCAACCTTGTGCTGATAGGCAAGATAACCGAAGCCAAAAACCGCAACCAAAACCAAGGCAATAAGCAGATTGGTTACCAGCGTTGAGTTTATGTCTTTATTTTCCGAGCTCATAATTCCTCCTTTAAGAATTTATTTTCTCTTATGTATGAATCAATAATATCAACCTGCGCGCCAAAAGGCAAATGTTTTTTTCTTCTTTTTTATGGTAAAATTTAACCTACATGAGCACAAAAAAGAAACATTATCATTTTATCGGCATAGCAGGCATCGGCATGAGCGCATTGGCTGCAATATTACTCGAGAGAGGGAACGCCATCTCAGGCTCCGACTTAGTTTCAAACGAGATTACGGAGAAGTTAAGGAAATCCGGCGCCAAAATATATAAAGGGCACGAGGCCAAACATTTACCGGACAATACCGATATCGTTGTGATTAGCGGCGCCATCCCGGAGAATAACCCTGAGTGCATAAAGGCCATGCAGCTAAATCTGCCAATTCTCTCCAGGGGTGAACTCCTGGGACAGATCATGGATAGGGCGACTGGCATAGCTGTGGCGGGAACCCACGGCAAGACTACAACGGCAAGCCTTATCGCCGAGATATTTGAGAAAGCAAAAAAGGACCCCACTATCGCGATTGGCGGAGAAGTGCGAAACGTCGGGAGCCATGCAAAAAATGGCCAAGGCAAATACTTCATTGCCGAGGCCTGCGAGTACAAGAGGGCTTTTTTGAACATTCATCCTGAAATTGCCGTCATCACAAACATAGAAGCAGACCACCTAGATTATTACAAAGATTTAGACGACATTATGTCGGCATTTGCTGAATTCGCCGGAAATATAACAGAAGGCGGTTTTCTTGTGGCATGTTTTGACGATGAGAGGGTCAAGGAGATTACGGATAACTTTAGCGGCCGGGTAGTTTCCTACGGTTTTAGCAACGCGAATTATCAAGCATCAGATATTAAGATAGAAAACGGCGTCCAAACATTTAAAATTACAAAAAACAGTACCGATCTGGGCGAGTTTGAGGTCCCGCTTCCCGGTATCCACACTATATTAAATGCGACAGCAGCGGTGGCAGTAGCGCTAGAGTGCGGGATAAAACTGAAGGCTATTAAAGAAAGTTTGCAAAATTTCTCGGGAGCCGCAAGAAGGATGGAAACTAAAGGTGAAAAGGAGGGGGTCCTGGTTATCGACGACTACGGGCACCACCCAACAGAGATCCAGGCAACCCTTCAAGCCATCAGGAGCTTTTATCCAAAAAGGAGATTAATCTGCGTTTTTCAGCCGCACCAGCACTCAAGAACAAGAATCCTTCTAAATGACTTCGCAAGCGCCCTGAAAGAAGCCGACGAGATTATAATTCCTAAAATTTACGCCGTTCGCGACACCAAAGAAGATATGGAATCAGTATCAGGAGAAACTCTGGCCAAGCTCCTAAAGAAGAATGGTAAATCTGCAAAATACATCCCGAACTTTAGCGATGTTGCAAAAGAACTAAAGGAAACCACCAAAGAAAATGATATTGTCCTGACTATCGGCGCCGGCCCCGTAAACGAAGTCGCCGAAATGTATTTAAATATCGAATAAGCATTCCTTTTGTGATTTGCAGCTATCGGTTTGAGAGTCTCTCCTCCGGCATGATTTTTTCAAAGCGAGCTGAAGGCGAACGAACCCTTAAACATATCGATGTTTGAGCAAGGCGAGTTTCGATTGTTTAAAGATGAGGGAGCTTGAATGCGACACTTTGAAAAAAATCTTCTGCCGGCACTTTTTGCTCCACTTTTTTGTGTGAAAAAGTGGAAAAAGAAAGATTTTTACGTAGATTCCGGGTCAAGCCCGGGATGACAGGGCTGCGGTTCTGAACAATCCAGAATAATATTCAATTGACGATAACGAAGTTAAGGAGTATTTTTCCCCATCTTATCCACAACAAAGGTAATTGACAGACGTTTTTGTTTCAAATACAATTTCTATCAAGTTCCTTTTGAGAGGGGATGGAACAATAGAAGCTGTGGATAAAATATTATTGTTGTGTATCCTTACAGACTCTATCAAAAATAACTCTCAATCACCCCCAAACAAAAAGCGTTCATTAGAGCGCTTTTTGTTCTTTGTGCTATAATTTTTCCGTGAGAAAAAAATACAAAAACAACTCATTAGACTTCCTGCATAGGCTATTTATCCCAAGCCATAGAAACTCAAGGCGGCCGCATGTCTTTCGGCATCTTATGCTTTCTTTATACTCAATGATCCTAATCGCATCACAGGTAAGTTTTGGTGTATTGTACATTTCACCGGTTGCGCCAAATCCTACTCAGCTTTCCGGAGAAGTTTTCACAAAGATCAATATAGAGCGCGCAAAAGCAGGAGACCCGCAGCTTAAAGATAATGTAATTCTGGATCAGGCGGCTAGGGCAAAGCTTGGCGATATGTTTGAAAAAAATTATTGGGACCACACTTCGCCGACCGGCGAAAAAGCCTGGTCATTTATCGACAATGCCGGATACAGCTATAAGTCAGCCGGCGAAAACCTCGCCAGGGGTTTTGCAAGCTCGAGGGCAATGGTGGATGCCTGGATGGCAAGCCCGAGCCACAAGAAAAACATTCTGGACAAAAACTTCACAGACACCGGCATAGCCGTCGGCAATGGCAAGATTAACGGGCAGGAAGTAACCCTAGCTGTGCAGCTTTTTGGGGAGCCTTCAACGGTAACGGTAGCGAGTCCGCAACTTGTTGCCGGAGCAAAGTCCGTCTCCCCAAGCTTTAGCCTGGAAAACCCGCTCCTCCCTGGCAAAACCCCATATTTCGTTCTTTATGGCATAATTCTGGCTTTGCTTATTTTTGACGGCATCATGATCCGCCTAAATAAAGAGCACAAAAACAAAAGATCTTTAAACGGATTTCGCGTATCACTCGGGCTAAATGCCGTCTTCTTGGTATTTTTGGTGATGAATATACATTCTATTTTTTAATTTGGAAAAAAGAAGAAATGAGAAGACTTAAACAAATTAGACTAGAAGTAGATAAAACTGCTGATGCTCTTGGAAAACCGATCGATAACGGCATTAAGGAGACGGTTGTTTTTTTGAACGCTTTAGGTATCACAACCACAGGATCCTGCGAAGGCCACATGAAGAATGGTTTGCCTTGGCCGTGGGTAGACATTGAAGATCCAGATCAACCGGAAGAACAGTTTGAAGATCAAAACAAAATATTCGAGGAGTTTGCGAAAAAGAACGGCTTGAAGGCGGAAAAGCTCAAGAGGGGCGAACCGTTGGATGTCTGGTTGAGCGCTCATAAAACCGCGCGTAAAAATCCTGAAACCGCAGCATATAGAGACTGGACAAAGAAAAATGAGGAAATTGTCAGAAAAGTCAAAGACCTATTAAAAGAATATTATAATACCAAAGAAGTCGAGGATTCGAAAAGACTAACTGTAAATGGCACAAGGTTAGAATCTAAAAGAGAAACTGACGACGACCCTGATATTAGTAGTGAAATAAGAGAGGATTACAACAAAGCACTTCCGCAAAAACAAGCGGAAATGGCAGCCTTCACCAAGTTTCTTGAAGGAAAATATCAGCAAGAAAGAGATGAGTAATGGAAAAAACGAAACGCAAGACCACCCCGATAAAGGATTCTAACGAAATAAAATATTTTAAAAACTATGGAATCAAGAGAAGTGATTTGAAGTCATTATGCCAAGGCATTGATACAGTCGCTAAATCAAAGTTAATTGAAACAAGAGTTTTAGATAACATACGCTTTGTAACCTATGACTCAAAAAACTTTTATATTTTAACGAGGGGAGAGCACGCATCAAATGCCAAGTTTAAGATCGAGGAGATATCTTCTCTAAGCAAAACCGGTTTCAGAATCTTCAAAGTTTCGCATAGCAAGCGTGTTGGGGAAAACAAGGAAGATTACCGTGGCGCTAGAGCCTGGCTTCTGGCTGACGAAATAGAAACAACCTCAGTTAATACGAATAAATTTCCAAATGAAAACATACTTTATCAGCCTGATCTGCCACAGCCAAAGGAAATCCTGGACGTGGTTTCAATTCCTCCGTTGGAACCATATGAAAAAATTCATCAAGGATACTTCAACTATTTAACCGATGTTATTTTCCACGAAGCCGGACACATAGAACAACGCAGATTGGAAAATTGGCAAACGGGTGAAGGCAGAATAAAAAGCTTCCCATCTGTAAATCAAGAAAGAAAATTTTTGGAAGTTATCCAAAAAACAAAAATTTTCCCAGAAAGGGCGACTGCAATCATTATCAAGAATATTACCAAGCGAGCCATCCAAGAAATGTATCCCATGATTATCGACCATGAAGCTGCGAAAAAATATGACAAACAAAAATTCAATAGCGATAATCAAGAATTTAAGAAAACACTTGCCAATATTCGAAGCGAACCCATGAGCCATAAATTGCAAAAAAGATTTGAGGAAACATTGAAAAACGAATATAC
>JAJYJC010000042.1 GCA_021796415.1 bacterium | reverse complement strand
GCCGAGGGTTTCTCCAGAAACTCCTCCAAAGAAAAGTGCCAATTTTACAAAATGTCTCTCGGTTCTTTAATGGAAATTCAAAACCAAATAATTATCGCTCGGGATATTGATTACATTGCTGAACCAAAGTTTAAGGCTGTCTATAATCAAACAATAGTTGTTAGAAGACTGCTATATGGTTTAATAAAATCAGCAAGGAGCAAAGCATGACGCCCAATACACAATACACAATACACAATACTGAACTCGATACCCAATACCCAATACCCAATACCGTCAAATATAGCAAGCCAAAGATTGCTATATTTGACCTGACCGACTGCGAGGGATGCGAGCTGCAGCTTTTGAATTTAAAGGGTAAGCTTTTAAAACTGGCAGAAATTGTCGATATTCCCATCTGGCGCCTGGCCAAAACACCAACCGAGTTTGGCCCATTTGACGTAGCGCTGGTCGAAGGAACGCCTATGTCGCGCGACGACATAAAGCTTGCCAAAAAGGTGCGTGAGAAATCAAAAATCGTTGTGGCTGTCGGCGCCTGCGCCCACCTGGGCGGTATCCCGGCCGCAGTTGACGAAAAAAAGCGGGATAAATTTCTAAAGGAAGTTTACGGCGATAAATATAAGTCAAAGGCCGTCTCCGCAAAACCATTATCCGCCTACATCCACGTAAACCACTTCATTCACGGCTGTCCGATAGATCTTGACGAAGCAGAGAGAGTAATCGTAGATATTTTGATGGACAAAAACCCCATTCGCCCGTCACACCCTGTTTGCCTTGAGTGCAAAGAGCGCGAAAATCCATGCCTATTTTTGAAAGGCGAGCCATGCCAGGGACCAATTACCGAAGGCGGATGCAAAGCGGTCTGCCCCTCAAACGGACTTAGGTGCTGGGGATGCCAAGGACCGGTCAAGTATGCAAATTATGGCGCCATGGAGAAAAACCTGGAACGCCTCGGTTTCAAAGACCAGGCCGAAAACATCATGAATATATTTAATAGGCCGAAAAACGATCCGGAATAGTCATTCTGGCTTGCCCAGAATCCTGGCATTCCGGCTTGACCGCCCGTAGCTTTAGCGAAGGCGGACCGACTCCATGAAGTAGCAATCGGAGGAATCCCTTTCCCTAACAAAAGTGTCACAAGTTAACGCGATAGCGACAACTTGTGACACTTTTCTGTTTTGTCATTCTGGCTTGCCTGCCCATTCCGAAACCTATATGTAGAGGTACCCAGCATCAGTGCCTCAAACTTTTGCGATAGCAAAAAGTTGAGGCACTTCACTAAACTACATTAGGAAAGTAATGAGGCAATATTCAAAACTGTCACTACACTAAACTGTATTAGAGTAGTGGTAATCAATGATCGATTCTTTATCACGATTCAATTTCAGCTGGTGAAAATTACTAGTCCACTATACTGGTTTAGTGGACTGGCTGTGCACTTCCTTTAGGACGATTCTGGTCAAGCCAGAATGACAGCTTGATAACACAAACCTGTTAATTGTTAGCTGTTTTCTGTTAAAATGTAATTATAAAGGAGGGGTTTTGAAAGACATTTTAGATAAATACATTTGCAAGATTGAGGGGCATGGGTATCTGAAGCTTGACTACAGTGCTGCCAAAGTTCAGCTTGTTGTAGATGAGGGTGAACGGCTTTTTGAGAAACTACTTGTCGGACGGCCATATTCTGATGCCCCGTTTATTACAGCAAGAATCTGTGGTGTCTGCCCTACCGCCCACACTCTGGCATCGATCAGCGCCCTTGAAAACGCTTTTCAAGTTGAGGTGAATAAGGACATTGAACACTTGCGCAGAATATTACTCGCCGGCCAAATCATTCAGTCTCATGCTCTCCACTTCTTCTTCCTGGCCGCCCCGGATTACATCGGCCTCGACAATGCCCTGGAGATAGCGGACAAAAAACCGGCAGTTTTCAAAATGGCTTTGGCACTTAAAGAAATCGGCGACGATATTGTAAGAACTATCGGCGGGCGCCAAGTTCACCCGGTTACACCAACTGTTGGCGGTTTTAATAAGAAATTTGACCGCAAAACATTGGCGGATTTAAAGAAAAGAGTCGATGCAAATATGCATTTTGCTGTAGAAACTCTGGACCTTGCCCAAAGGTTTAAATACCCAGGAGATAATTTTCAATTTTCAATTCACAATTTTCAAACAAATCCCAATAACCAAAGTTTAAATAATAAAAAGAGCCCGGATTCTGGACAAGCCAGAATGACAGGATGGAGACCAAGCCAGTATTTTGCCCTGACAAATGGTATCAACTACGATGTTATCGGCGGGAAAATCACTTCAACCGAGCGGGTCAAGGCCGACGTTCAGGATTACAGCTTAAATATCCGGGAAAAGGTGGTTGCCCACTCAACCGCCAAGCACGCCACTCACAACAAAGAAAGCTTCATGGTCGGGGCTTTGTCTCGAGTAAATCTCCAAACTAAATTTTTAAATCCAAAGGCCAAAACGGCTGTTTCTAAATTCAAAAAAGTAAAGCTTCCTAGCACCAACCCCTTTCATATCAATCTTGCTCAAGCCATTGAAATCGTCCACTTCATGGAAGAGTGCTCCAAACTGTTTGGGGTAATGATCGATGGAAAAGAGCCGATTTTAAAAATGCCGTATCGGGCCAGAAAGTCCGAGGCTGCCGGAGCCATCGAAGCGCCACGAGGCACACTTTACCACTGGTATGCAGTGGACGACAAAGGCATTATCCAAAACTGCGACATCATCACTCCCACGGTTCAAAACTTGGCGAATGTCGAGCGTGACGCCGAATTTATTCTGGAAAACACCAAGAAATTGCCGGAAGACGAACGCTACCGATTGCTTGAAATGCTTGTGCGCGCCTATGACCCCTGCATCACTTGCTCAGTGCACTAGCCTCATCATTGAAGAATGCAAGCTGTTTCTGGGAATAAAATTTTAAGTTCTTAACTTGCTGTGGGGTCATCTTGTCGCAAACCCAACCCCAGTGAATACTCACATAATCACCGACTTTTAAGTCCGGTACGAAACTTTTACCCTTTATTTTGGTCAAAACCTTTCTTTTAATTGGCCCGGAAAACTCAAGGCCTCCCAAGCCAAGAATAATCTCGTCTGTTTCCACCTCAACTTGTTTGTCGCTTATCTTTAGAATTTTACCGGAGCTTATGCGGCATTCATTTAAATATTTAATGACCGGATTGAAGTTGTGCCCTCGAAGATAACTGTTGAAAACGTGGAATGAATGATGCGGTAACGCCCCCATCGGTACTTTTCCGACTAGTAACTTTAAAATTTTAGGATCGGCTTGCTTTTTATATCTGTCATGGCACCAGCGGTAAAATTTGAATTTGTCTACCTTATCTAAAAGCTCATTGCCGATCCAGTAAGCTTCCACCGCGCGCGCGTCGAAAGGGTTTTGGATCCCGTTTTCGTGGGCAATAAACTTTATGTACGGATAAGCCACCTCGAAGGTTTCGAGTAACTCTTCCAAGCCCTTATCCTGGACATTCTCTGTCACATAACCGAAGATGTCATTTGTCCTGCCCTGGATGCCGCACCCGCCGATTCGGTTCGGCATAAAGGAGTACTTTGCCTGAACTATTAATCCGTTCATTTTAGTGCTTTAATCTTTTGCCTGAAGATTTGGCCCGCGCTTGGCGCAAAAAGGATTAGCAAGGCGCCAGCCAAAAGAGGCAACTGCAAAGAGAAAGATTTTAAGATATCGGCTCCTTGGGCAAAATTGTAGAAGATTACCGTTACCGGAAAGGCCACGGCCAAAATACTTGTAACAACGCCTGCTTTTTCCTTTTTGAGAGCCATATAATAAAAATTCACATAAATAAACAAGAGAATTGATGTCAGAATTATCCAATCAAACTGATTGCCGGTCATTTTAAATACAGAGGTGTAATTATGCGTTTGTATCAAGTAAAAAATCATCACAAGAGAACCAAAAAACATTCTCCCAAAAGCCAGTATCTGCGTATCGATATCTCTCAAGAATTTCTTTACAATTACGGCTTCAATGGCCCACATTAAGGTTGCTATAAATATCAAAAGCTCCGGCAAACCAAAATTTAAATTTTTGGGGCCACCGGCGATATAAACACCGATGATTAAAAACCCTATTGCCAGATATTGCAAAACCGAGAGCTTCTCCTTTAGAAATACAAAAGCAAGAAGCGTAACCCAGATAAATAGTGTCTTTTGGATAAAAGCGCCGTTTACCGCCGCTTGCGATGACAGGCTCATTCCCTTAAAGAAAAGTAGAAACGGAATGCTCCCGCCGATCACACCGACAAACGCGAGCTTTGCCCACTCTATTCTTTTAAGCTTTAGCAGCTCGTCTTTTTTCCTTAGAGCGATTAAAAACCCGCCGAGCAGCAAGGCCACAACGATATTCTTTGCCGAAGTAAAAAAGTAAGAATTTGGAACCGCCTTGACAGCCAAACTGTTAAAAAAGACAGAGAACCCGCTGACCATGGCGGTGAAAAATGCCAGCAATATTCCCGCCGAAACAAATTTATCCTTCACAGCTGCACCTCACGAGCTTCAGTATTTCTTCTGCCTGATGGGCGGTCAGTTTGTTGATAGCCATATTCCCATGGACAAGCAGCCAATCCCCTACCTTAGGGTCCTTAATCAAGGATAGGCTTACCTTGACCTTGGTTTTGCCATTTTTTACAAACCCAAAATCCTTGTCAATTTTTTCTAATTTTACAGGTGTCGCCAAGCACATAGAATCCCTCTCTTATTATTTAATAATATCATTTTTTGGAGAAAAGGAAAATTTCTGAGTTGGAAAATCCTTGCTGATTTTAAAATTTTCTAGTATAATAATTTCTTTTACAGAACCTTCGGCTTAAAGTTTGTGATTTGGCTGCAAAAAATTTTGTAAACAACCACGACCTTTAAAGAAAGCAACAATGAAAGAGGTGTGTCATGCAAATGAAGGGCCTGAAAGTTGGCATGATTGTCGCTCCTGGTTATAGTGATGACCAAGTAGACATCTATGAAAATATACTACTGTTATGTTAATATTACATCGTAATGGGGTTTTTCTCCATACATCTATTCGCGCTTTAATGCGCACATGATTCCATGAGGAGATGGAC
>JAJYJC010000041.1 GCA_021796415.1 bacterium | reverse complement strand
GCAGATAACCGACTTCCTGCTTGATTTGGGGGCCATACTTTGTGATATCTTTGCCAAATATCGTTGCGCTGCCGCCGGTCGGCTTGATTAAGCCCAAAAGCGTGCGAATGGTAGTCGACTTGCCGGCACCATTCGGCCCTATGAAGCCGTATATCTCGCCTTCTTCGACTGTCATATCAACGTCAACAATACCGCGCGCCTTGCCGTAATACTTGGTTAACTTCTTCGTTTCAATTATATTCATTTTCACCCCTCGCATTAGAACTTTGTGTCTTAAGTAATAATAATGCTATCCGTCCCCCGTTTCAATAAAAAAAGCACAATCATTAAATTGTGACCTTAAATGCCTCCTTGTATTAGAAACAAATACCGAAGTCGCATCTCGGCAGGTCGCCGTCCAAGTACCATCTGTTTTTGAATTTCACTAGTTTGATTATCTGTCCGGAAGAAAGCCTGCAATGGCCATAATCCGGATTCCTGTCTGTAATCTGCTGGCAGCCGCGAAAAGCAGCGTAGTTATCAAAGCTTGAGTGTGCTTTTCTGAGCATTATGACCTGACTGATGCCCAAAACAATGATAATCGCAAGCACTGCGCTCATTATGATTGCCGGAACTTTATGTTTTTTAATTTTTGAAATGATCTTCATGGAGCCCTCATTATAGCGCTCACGCCAGTCTTGTCAAGCTATCCTGCGTGAGTCATTCTTCTCCCGTACTCTCGCAGAACCAAAGCGGTGGTTTCAGTAAAAGATTCCGGTTCCTTTATCGCCATATCGAGTACCGTTCCAATGTTTTCAAAGAAGCAATCAGAAACTCCTTCATTTGCAGTAAATGGACCAGCATAAAACGTTTTAAAAACCGTCATGAACTCAGGATCGTTATCGGTTTCTTTTTTAATCTTAAAGAGGGGCTCCAGTTTGATCTTGCTTTTTGCGCCATTCAATACTTCCTCGGTAAATTCTCGAGTCGCGGCTGCCAAATATGATTCGCCAGCAGATGGATGGCCTCCGGGCACACATAATCGGCCAGGTCCTACTCTTTTCTTCAAACTCCTTCTGTTTAGCAGGAGCTCACCAAAAGTCTCATCTTTAAAGCAAAGAATACTTGCGCCCCGATGAAGAATTTTATCGGTATGGACTCTATGTATCGTTTCCTGCCCGACAATACAATCATTTTCATCTACAATGTCGACTAGTTCCTCACTCATCACGTTTCTCGAGCTTGCTTGACAATAATTTTATCTAGTCTCCATTTTTGGACATTCCGGAATTTTCCGGTTTCTCGGGGTTGCTTGGCTGTTCCGGCTTTTCCTTCGGTTCAGACACCTCCGGTTGCTCTTTCTGATCCTTTTTCTCGCCGCTTATAGCATCCGTGGCGTTTTCGTGGCCTTTGGCGCTTTCGTCTATCGCGTGCTGGATGGAATCTTTAGCCTGTTCCGGAACTTGATTTAAAACCTCTTGCATCGTTGCCTCATGTCTGGCCGTCGCATCCTGAATCTGCTCGAGAGCTTTCGCCTTGCCTTCTGCTTTAGCCTCAGTCGCATCTTGTGTGGCCTCATCCATATACTTTTCGTAGTCCTTCTCGGCAACGGAAGCCGCTTTTTGGTTGCCTTTTTCGGCCATTGCTTTAGCTTCAGCCAATTTCTCGTTAGCAATACTTAAGGCTTTCTGCGCCTTTGCATCCTTTGAGAACGAAAAGAACATACTGATAGAGTCCATCCACTCTTCAAGAAAGTAGAATGGGCTGTCCGGCGTCAATCCGGGATTTGGCAGAGAATCACTGCTTGTTGCCGCCATAGCTACACCGGAAGATAGCGACAGAACAAAAACAGCAGTTAAAATTAATGTTAATTTTTTCATTTTTCCTCCTTTAATGTGCTTGATTATAGCACCCTCGCCAAGCTTGTCAAATCGCAAAAGAGGGCAAGTTTAAGTAACCTCACACTAAGAGAAAAACCACCGAAAAATCGGTGATTTCTTCATGGGTCGGATAGTTAGTGATGTCAGAACTGAATTTATGAGAGAAAGTTGTAATTTAGCTAAACTATTGATATAATGTAAGCAAGTTAAATAAAGGAAAATTGTGACAAACGAAAATTTAGATAAATTTATTCATTTAGAAGACGATGCGGAAGCGGGCGCAAAAAGGGGTTATGTAAAAGATAAAAAACTTGCCGAGAATTTGGCTAACGCTATAGAAGGCGAGAGACAACTTAATGAATCTATTGGTTTAAGCAAAAGAAGTCCTGAGGAAGAAAATCGTGCAGCAGAAACATTAATAGCAGGCACTATTGGTTATAAAGCGGGTAAAGAAGCACTCATAGAGCACTATGACCGCGATATTGCATCACGATATCCTGGCGAGGAGTTAAGTGTTCAGTCGGGCGTAGAAGCATATGAGAGTGCAAATAACGCGAGAAAGGATGCTGTAAATAGGTATAGAGAATTTGTTAAAGAAACTGATTCAGCAGAATTAGACCGACTAAGAAGACAAATTAGAGAAGATAAGGAGCAAAAATAACAAGAAAAAGAGACCTCGAGGTCTCTTTTTTAAATAATTGCTGGGGTGGCTGATGGGATTCGAACCCACGACCCTCGGTACCACAAACCGATGCTCTAACCAGCTGAGCTACAGCCACCACGGTGCTAATTTATAATTAGCAATTAACAATTCACAATTTTTTATGCATTATGAATTAATAATTGTTAATTATTTGGTACGCCCTGAGGGACTCGAACCCCCGACCTTCTGGGCCGAAACCAGACGCTCTAATCCAACTGAGCTAAGGGCGCTTGTGTTAATTCGCAATTGTTAATTATTCCTGGAGCGAGTAGCGGGAATCGAACCCGCGTATCCTGGTTGGAAGCCAGGCGCACTAGCCACTGTGCTATACTCGCATCTGTTTATAAATTTCTTCTATCCAGCCCATTATTCTTCTGTGAAGAAAAACACCTTTATTTTTTTCTCCATTGCATCTAATGGTTATATGAGCTGTCCCATGTGCTAATTGCCTCCTTTTCTTTCGTGATTTGTTGTCTCGCGTATCAATTTGTGTTTTGCCAAACTGCTTTATAGGAATTCCTGTTAACGATGACCAGAATTTCAGAGCTTCTTTTTTAGGCGTATCGGGATATAAATGAATAGCAATTGAGAAATTATCTGTTTTGAGTCCGCAGGTTACTCGAAACCAGTTCATCGCTAACTTGATTACTTCGGGTTCAGAATTAATTATCCTGACAGTTTCATAGACCTTTGACCCTTCTCCTATGTATAAACCTACTCCCAACATAAATAGGTCTCTTTCTGTAATTTGCCCGACCTCAGAAGCAGCAATTTTCTTCGCATGCTTTATAGCTTCAATCTTTTGATTGTGCCTTTTTATTGCTGATTTAACGGGACCGTTCTTTATCCTTTGAGCCACTTCCTCATTTGGTTTATAGGGAACATCTTTCAGCCAGTTACAAAGAGTGCTTTTTGAGATTCCCAGTCTCTGCGAAATGATATTATATGACCAGCCGCTTTTTCGTAAGACCAAGGCCTTTTCTTTCAAACTCTTTTTCATAAGAACATCTTACCGAAATATATCAGGCAGTTCAAGTATACAAATTTTCAATATGCTAGTTGGGGAGATAAATTTACTACCCGCGAACCTGCATATTATATCGCAAATTGGCTTCAAATTCAATGAAATTACTTTTCCCGTCATCCTTGAGCAAAGCGAAGGATCTAAAAGAGATTCATTCGGACTAAAGCCCGCAGAATAACGAGATAAAATTACTTCTTGATTAATTTCCTTGCAAGCTCTAAAGCATCTTCTTTTGTTCTAATCTTCTCTTCCATTTGGGCATGATGAACGGCATCTAAAATCTCACCGATTTTTGGCCCTTGGGCCACACCAAACTTTTCAATAATTTCTTTCCCGGTCAAAAGCACCTCCGGCTTTGGCAAAAGCAGCTCCTTTTCGTCAGCCAGTTTCTTTAGCTGGTCGTATAAACTCAAGTCTTTCGGTTTTGCGCCAAGAGCATCAGCACGTAAAAGCTCAAGCAGTTCTCCGAAAAGCGGCTGGTGTATCCAGTGCGCTTGACGGGTCTTTTTCATTTTGTCAAATCCGCCAAACATCATGTGATGTTTGACCAGCCACTGTAAATTATTTGTCGTTTCGTTCGAAAACTTAAGCCTTTTACCGATTTCACCGGCGAGTTCCGCCCCTTTTTCGGCATGGCCATTGAACCTGATGCGGCCATCGACAGAAAATGTGGCCGGCTTTCCAATATCATGAAGCAATACCGCCCAAGCCAGCTCTTTCGACGGATTTTCCGGCAGGGAATCGATGGATTCGAGGGTGTGTTCGAAGACATCGCCTTCTTTGTGGTAAAGTTCTGGTTGTTTGACGCCTTTTAGCGCCTCAAGCTCCGGCAAAATAATCTCGAGTATCCCGGCTTCTGACATTTCCCGAAAGGCTTGCCCCGGGTTTTTACCGATCAAAATCTTGGTTAGCTCTTCCCGTATTCTCTCGACTGAAACGTTTTGAATAAGCTTGGCGTTGTTCTTGATAGCCTCATATGCTCCCGGCGCATAATCCAACTCTAATTCATTCTTAAATCTGATAGCGCGAAGCAAGCGTAAATTATCTTCAACTATCCGTTCGTGCGGGTCGCCAATGAATCTCAATACCCTATTTTTGAGGTCTTTTTGGCCGCCAACAAAATCGAGGACTTTTTTCAATATTGGGTCATAGAACATACCATTGATGGTAAAATCACGGCGCAGAGCATCCTCTTTCGGACTGGTGAAATAGACCGCATCCGGCCGACGGCCGTCGGTGTATGCCGCATCCGAGCGAAATGTCGCCACCTCAAAGTTGTGGCCGTTTTTGACCGCCAAAATCACCCCAAACTTTTTGCCGATTGGGATGGTATGCTCAAGTATGTCCTCAATTTCCCCCGGCTTTGCCGAGGTAACAATGTCGTAATCCTTGGGGGTTTTGCCAAGCAATATGTCACGTACTGAACCTCCGGCAAAGTATGTCTCAAAACCCTTGTCTTTTAAGTCTTTGACAATTTCAAGCGCGGTCTTTTCCATAAATTCATTATATCAGGAAATTTATATGATTCATCGGCAACTAGCTGCAATAACTACAAATTAAGATCCAAATATGGTACACTCTACTTTCGAAACTTGAAAACCTCCTC
>JAJYJC010000040.1 GCA_021796415.1 bacterium | reverse complement strand
CCGGCAAATTGTTAGAGGACAAGGATTATGTGCTCGACGAGAAGCAAAAGGCAGTTTCGCTTACAGATGACGGCATCGCAAAGATGGAGAAAATGCTCGGGATGAACAACGTGTACGAAGAAGGCGGCATCGACACAGTTCATCACATCGAACAATCGCTAAAGGCTCGGGCGCTCTTTAAAAAAGACCGGGATTATGTGGTAAAAAACGGCGAGGTTATCATTGTGGATGAGTTTACCGGCAGGCTAATGGAAGGCCGCAGATACTCCGAGGGCTTGCACCAGGCGATTGAGGCTAAGGAAAATGTGGAAATTAAGAAAGAATCCCTGACGCTTGCGACTATTTCATTTCAAAATTATTTCCGCCTTTATACAAAGCTTTCCGGCATGACCGGTACCGCCGAAACGGAGGCCGAGGAGTTTCATAAAATATATGAGCTTGATGTTGTGGTGATTCCGACCAACATGCCAAACGTGAGGCAAGATGAAAACGACTTAATATACAAAACGGAGCTTGCCAAGTTCAAGGCTATCGTGGAAGATGTCAAGGCAAGGCATGAGAAAGGCCAACCGGTCCTAATCGGGACTGTCTCCATAGAAAAGAATGAATTGCTCGGCGAAATGCTAAAAAGAGCCGGCATAAAGCACAATCTGCTCAACGCGAAATTTCACGAAAAAGAAGCCTTAATAATCTCCCAAGCCGGACAAAAGGGTGCCGTTACAGTAGCGACAAACATGGCAGGGCGCGGAACCGACATAGTCCTCGGCGATGGCGTCACCAAGCTTGGGGGCTTGCATGTCATCGGAAGTGAGCGCCACGAAGCCAGAAGAATAGATAATCAGCTCCGCGGCCGTTGCGCCCGCCAAGGCGACCCGGGGTCAACACAGTTTTTTGTTTCACTCGAAGATGACTTGATGAGGATATTTGGATCTGAAAGAGTTGGCGGAGTCATGGAACGGCTTGGCCTTCCGGATGATCAGCCTATACAGCACAAGATGATTTCAAAATCGCTGGAAAGCGCTCAGCGTAAGGTTGAGGGTAACAACTTCGACATCAGAAAACACCTGGTGGAGTATGACGACGTGATGAACAAGCAGCGCGAATACGTCTACGGAAAAAGAAGAATGATTCTTGAAAACTCGGATTTAAAATCTGAAATCCTTGACTATCTTTCCGAGAATACAGAATTTCTTGTCAACGAAAATGTGAACGCCCAAACGGAAGAGTTTGATTTTGACAACTTTCTGAAAAATTTCGATGCTATTGTGCCGATTGATGAAAAATTTATGAACAATGTAAAGAAGCAACAACCGGAAGAGATAACCGGCGCGGCAATTAAATACCTGGAAGATGAGTACAGCAAAAGAGAAAAGGAGTTTACACCCGAAATAACAAGAAACATAGAAAGATCTCTATATCTGCATGTCATTGACAACCTCTGGGTCGATCACTTAGACGCAATGGACAACCTAAGAGAAGGTATCGGACTCCGAGCATATGGCCAAATGGAACCGCTGGTAGAATACAAAAAAGAATCATATCGAATGTTCCAACAATTTCTGGCGGGCATCAGAAGTGAGATAACTAATATGATCTTCAAAATTAGAATCCAAACACCGGAACAGGTAAACGATGAAAACCAGTCAAGGCTCACCCAAGCAGCGGAAAAGGGCGTAGAATCCGGGGTAGATGGTGCGCGCGTTATGAAGAAAGAGGCAAAAGCTCAAGCCGACAGAAACAAAACTGTAATCAAGAAAAACAAGGTAGGCCGAAACGACCCATGTCCTTGCGGGGCGATAGATCAAAATACCGGCAAACCCAAAAAATATAAAAAGTGCTGCGGGAAATAAACCATTGCAATTTTCTTCTATTTAAATTAGAATGGCACCTGTCCTATAAAGGAAGTTCATTACTTAAAGGGGAGGCGATATTGTTTTGTTATCATTAAGCCATCCGGCGGTGCATCGGTATAAAGCCGATAAAAACCGGATAAAAATTAATGTTGATGAGGATTTTTCAGCATTAAGAAAAAAGAGTTGGAGATGGCAAGAATTCTCCGAACTCATCAAAACTAGGGAAGGAAGACTATTTCTTCTCAGGGCAATTCCTTCTCGTGTAAAAACAATTATGGCTGATATGTGCTATGAGCTTGAGATTATCGAATCAATAACATTCCAACATCACAGCCTGATTGTCCAAAAGAGGAAGAACTCCACATGGGAAGATGCCTTTAAAATTATTAACAAAGTATTCGATAAAAGAGACATCTCCCCTAAAATATAAAACCGAGGCATAAGGAGGGTTGTGCGCCTCGGTTTTTTTTCCTGAACTACCCCCGCCCCTGTCATTCTGGATCATTCTTTTTGAAAATATAATCAGTTGCTTGCCCGTTCCGAAGAAAGCGAAGGCGGGATCCGGAATTCAGCTATAAAAAGATCATAGTCAGGCTAAAATGACGTCTAAGCTAAACGTTAATTTATAAAGTAGTGCGGGCCAGCGCCAAAATCTCGACATCATAAGCCTTTTGAATTATAATAACAGTGATGATTTTCTAAATTGTCCGCCCCTTCACTAAAGCGGGTGGTAAAAAAAATTTGGAACAATCGCGCCCCTTTTTCACTATCATTGCTTTATTAATGCGTGCTCACACAAACCCCAAACCGACCGGCAAAGAGCCGGCAGGCATACGGCAGATTCTACATCCAAGCCAAGAAAGGAGAGAAGTATGTGGGTCTTCAATCTGATAATTATTGGATTAATTTTTGTTCTGCTTTTCTTTCTGTTCCTCCCTATTTCTGCTGCCAAGGCCTTCAAGAGATGGAGAAGAGGCGACCCTCCTCGCACCATTGCCCTCGCAGTATTTGTCCTCCCGGGCAACGTAACAATATCCATCCTTAAAATTTTCGTCAAAGTCTAGTGAAGGGGATTGAAGTGAAAAGAATTACACTGATAACTGCAGGCACAACAGTTATCGCAATCGCATGGGTTTTCCGGAATGATATTTCGGCACTTCTCCAGGGTTTCGATAAGCGCATGTGCAAGGCGCTTAGCCTGCCCTATACGGGGATATAGGCAACGTTCGTTTTGTGCAGACCAGGCGGCTTCTCCGCCCGGTCTGCACTAAGACTCGTAGAAAATTTCGAGTCTTTTTTATATGAGTGTAACGATTCGAAATGGAATTTAGGGACAGAAATTTGACAAATTAAGCGATTTGAGATATAATAACCCCGTCCTACACAAGTTTTCTCAACCTTTGAAAGGGGTTGATGTTCATGTTGAAAAAAATTATTGCAGTCCTTGGTTCGGTGGGGTGGATGTGTTACCTCACAATTAACTACTACTCCAACCTTGATAAAGCTGCGGCAGATCCGAGATTTATGCCCATGAACCTCGGGTTCGCTCTGGTTAGTTTTATCCCCATCATCGCTGTAATCATCTATCAGGTGGGGTTGCCCGGCAGACTCTACCTTACAGGGGTTAGCCTTCTAAGTCTGCTGGTACCCGCCTTCCTTTTAGCTTTCTACACAGACCCGGGCTGGATGCTAACTCTTGGTACGGTTTTTCTGTTTACGGCGGGTTTTTTCCTTATCGCGCTAGGCTTAACACTCAGGAGGAAAACCCGATTGAAGAAAGGAGACATAGGACCAGCGTACTGCACAAACTGCAGTACGCAATTCCCTGAAGGCAAAGACGGCGAGCCATGCCCATTCTGTCTCCCATCATGGTAACAAAAAGCCGGTAGGACGAAAGAAGGTGGTCGCAACTTCGGTTGCATGGCCGCCTTTTTCGTTTCTGAAAGATCTATTTGTAAATAAAGATGATGCCGCGCCTTAGTTTTTCAGTTAATTTAACTATTAAGGTCTAATGCTACTTTTTGTGTGGCTATTATGTGCACTTTTAACTGCTATAAAAGCATAAACGACACATTTTTTATCTTAAAAGTTAAAAATATAACCTTTTATGGCTTTAGAAGGGAATTAAATACCGATTTCAGCCACCCAAAATCAAGCATTAAGCCACTATTAAGCCAATAAAAGAAAGGGGGCGAGACATGCCAAAGGTGATTCATTTTGAGTTTGGGGCGGATGACCCTGAAAGAGCGATAAAATTTTACCAAGATACATTTGGCTGGGAGATTACAAAATATCCCGGTAATGTGGACTACTGGCTGGTCAAGGCCGGAAATGAAAAAGAAATGGGTATAAACGGCGCCATCATACCCAGACCGAAAGACTGGAAGATTTCAAATTCCATATCGGTGCCAAGAATTGACGAATATTTGGAAAGGATTGAGATGCACGGCGGAGAAGTGACGACCGAGAAGATGGCCGTGCCAAAGATGGGATATGTGGCATATTTCAAAGACACGGAAGGGAATGTTTTGAGCGTCTTTCAGCCGGACGAAAATGCCAAATAATCATCCGGTGAGCCATTGAGCCGCGTTATTTAATCTGCTAAAATTATTTAATGCTTATACTCATTTCTATTTTGGCGGTTTTTGCCGGCGGGCTCATCCAGTCGGCGTTTGGTTTTGGCTTCGTAATCTTTTCGCTTCCGATAATAGCTTTTTTTATGCCACCGAAAGTAGCCGTCCCGGTCCTCTTAACACTCGCTACATTTAACACGCTGATTGTCGCGCTCAAAAGCTTTGAAGACATACAGTTAAAAAGAATATGGCCGCTTATTCCGGCCGGCATCATCGGCATACCTCTTGGTACTCTTATCTTGCTCAGGGCCGATTCTGGCTTTATTAAAGTTTTAATCGGTGCCACAATCCTGGTGTTTGTTCTTGCTTTGGTTGAGTTTCACAAGCCGGTCAAAAAGGAGCGGGCAGGAATGGCGATCGCCGGGTTTGCCAGCGGAATACTCCAAGGCAGCGTCGGTATGAGCGGGCCGCCGGTAATCCTTTACTTTTCAAATCAAGAAGTATCAAAGAAGCCATTCAGGGCAAACCTCATCTTCTATTTTTTGATTTTAAATATCATTACCTTATTTAGCTATGCGCTGGCCGGAATTTATACAAAGCAAGTTTTATCTTATACGGCGATTCTTCTGCCGGCCTTAATACTTGGAACCGTATCGGGAATATTTCTTTTTAAAAAAGTTAATGAAAAGCTTTTCAAAAAATTAATTATAGTTTTTCTTATTATAATGGCTGTAATCACCATTATCTCTGGTCTCAGGATAATATAGCTCTCAGTGATAAAATAATCTACCACCTGCTCGCGAGCAGGTGGTATTTATATTGCCGGCCATAGCCGGCTGGTCCTACTTTAGAATGTCAAAAAGAGTTGGTGCGTCAACTTGGTTTTTTCTTTCTTGATGCCTAACAT
>JAJYJC010000039.1 GCA_021796415.1 bacterium | reverse complement strand
TACGAGCTGCTTCTTTTTATCTAGAGACTGTATTAATTCTTCTGTCCAAAACATAATAATAATTTACAATTTTCATTGAATTTTCAGTGATTAATTTTCAAAGCCCTGGATATCCCGCGCAGGCAGGAATGATAGGCTATGGGATAAGATATGTGCCTATACATTATAACCAAAAAACTCCCCTTCGACTAGGCTTTGAGGAATACCCTTCGCACTGTCATCCCCGCGCAGGCGGGAATCTAGTCAGGGCAAGGGATTCCTCGACTTGTCCTTATCAGGAAGTCGCTCGGAATGACAGGAGGCGCGAGGAGTTAGTGCGGGAGTTTTTGAATGCTTCTTGTCTTAGAGCCTGTGCGGAATCTCATCGTATTATGGTAAGTTTAATTTAGCTTGTCGGCTGAAATTCCACAATTGCGGCTACAAACCGCTCAAATCTCGTCAGTATATTTCAATATTCTTCCTTGATTTTCACGCTTTTCGTTCGAAATTCTGAAATTTCAAGCTCGACATGAGATTCCGCACAGGCTCTTAATTTATTTAATTGCCTTGATTTTGTACTTAATCTCTCCTGCGGGCACCTGAACCTTAACTTCATCGCCCTTTTTCTTACCAATCAAAGCCTTGCCTATAGGGGATTCATTGGAGATAAGGCCCATTTCCGGATCAGCTTCATATGACCCAACTATTTTAAAGTTTGCTTCGCCTTTTGCAAAATCAACGGTTACGGTATGACCGACGCATACCTCATCGGTGGTTTTGCAGGCAACCTCCTCGATTATTTTTGCGTTTTTTAAAATATCTTCTATCTCGCTTATTCTGCCTTCTATAAAAGCCTGTTCGTTTTTTGCATCATCGTATTCGCTGTTTTCGCTTAAATCGCCAAACTCCTTAGCTGTTTTAATTCGAGCGGCAACTTCCTTCTTCTTGACTGTTTTTAACTCGTCCATCTCCTCCTTAAGCTTTTTCAAGCCGTCGTTTGAAATGTAGATATCTTTTTCCATAATTCATCTCCTTTCTGAAAAATTTAGAGTGAAAAAAATAAGCCTTTTCGGGGCAAATGCTTAATCGCAATATTTATTTAAATATTCTAGGTGTTGACCGAGTATAATCTTTTTTCCTACTCGTGTCAATACTATTCTTAGAAATTACTTTGAAAAAATGCTTCTAAATCGGCAATTTTTATTCTTTCCTGCTTCATCGTGTCGCGGTCACGAACGGTCACAGAACCATCGTTTAGCGTGTCAAAATCAATGGTCACGCAATATGGAGTGCCTATTTCGTCCTGCCTTCTGTATCGTTTGCCAATATTGCCATTGTCGTCAAACTCACACATATAATTTTCTTTCAATGAACCAAAGACTTCATGAGCTTTTTTAACCAGTTCCGGTTTGTTTTTAAGTAATGGAAAAACAGCAATTTTTATCGGCGCAAGAATTTTGGGGAATTTCATTACTACTCTTGTCTCGCTGCCGATTTTTTCTTCGGTATAAGCTTCCGTCAAGACAGCCAAAACAGTTCTGGCTACGCCGACCGACGCTTCAATGACATGGGGAATAAATTTCTTTCCGGTTTGGGGATCTGTATAGGAGAGATCTTTTCCGGAGAATTTTGTATGCTGGCTTAAGTCGTAGTTGCCCCTTGCATGCACCCCCTCAACTTCTTTGAAGCCGAATGGAAACTTATATTCTATGTCGTATGCCTCCTTGGCATAGAAAACAAGTTTTTCATGCTTGTGCCACTTCAGGTTTTTTTCTGAAAGGCCAAGCTTCAAATAGTATTCCCAGCGCCTCTTCCTTAGCTTTTCGTACTCTTTCATTTCATCTTCGGGCGAAGTGAAATACTGCATTTCCATTTGTTCGAATTCGCGTGTGCGGAAAATAAACTGGCGGGCGGTAATTTCATTTCGAAAAGCCTTGCCGATTTGTGCGATACCAAAAGGAATTTTTACCCGGACAGAATCCAGTACATTTTTAAAGTTTACATAAATGCCTTGGCAAGTTTCGCCGCGAAGATATACCGGCTGTTCCTTGGGGTCTTCAGTGATATTTCCGAGGTTGGATTTAACAAGCAGATTAAACTTTTTCCCGGATGTGAAATTCTTGGCCTTGCAGCTGGGGCAAGCTATCTTTTCCGCATTTTCCAAGAAGAGTTTGTTTATCTCTTCTTCTGTCATTTTTTCGTCTGCCTGAACCCCGACCTCTTCAAGTAAATGGTCGAGCCGGAGTCTGGCGTGGCATTTTTTACACTCAACAAGAGGATCGGAAAAACCCGCGACATGTCCCGAAGCTTCCCATATTTTCGGATGCATAAAGATTGCGCTGTCCAGACCGACGATGTCTTCCCTTCTTTGAACCATTTCTCTCCACCAAAAATCCTTGATGTTGTTTTCGAGCTCGACGCCATATGGCCCATAGTCGTACACGGCGGCGAACCCACCGTAGATCTCAGACGAAGGAAATACAAAACCCCTTCTCTTGCAAAGGGAAACAATTCTTTCCATTAATTCTTCATTTGCTTTACTCATAGATTTCCCAAAATCTCCTCATAATCCTCGTTCGTTATACGTTCTGCTTTCTTTAGCCTTTGCAGGTCAAAAATGAAATCCGCGTATATTCTCTCATGCACTTTTTCATCTTCATCTTTCAAAACCGTAAGAACTTTTATTGACGTTACCAGCCACTCTTCCAGCTCCTCATCGCTGCATCCGGGGTCGATTCTGTCACCGTCCTTAAAGTCTCGGGTACTGTTATGCATGGGAAAATTATAGCTCTTTTGCGGTTGTTTTTAAAGGTTTTTTAAGGCGTTTGCAAATCTTCTGGACTTAAACTCATTTTGATAAATGAAATCCAAGTACTCAAACACCATATGAGAAATGTTTTTAGCGGTTTGTTCCGGCATGTTTATTTTTGAGTATTTGCCAAAGCCTGAATGCTCAATGAACCTAAGGACCTTTAACTCATCTGCGGTGATGGCAGTAAGGCTTGAGGAGCTTGTGCATTGCTTGCAGATAATTGCGCCTTCCTTGAAGTTTATATAATACCCTTCATTTGAGGATTCATTTTTCTTGCACTTGGCGCACTTGCCCAGATCCAGCCCGTATCCAAGCAGAATTATTAGTTTGTAAACATAAAGGCCGGTTAGGTATTTGCGGCAGCCTCTATCGAGCGCTTGAAAGAGGCTAACGGTTTCTGAATATATCTTTTCATTTGGCACTTGTTCCGGCATTAGTTTCTGCAATATTTCGGACACCACAAAATAATCAGACACGTTATCAAGGTTGCCGCAAGCATTCTCGAAGTGGCATGTGGGATGAGCGGACACGAGAATGTCGAGATTCTTGCCCTTTACGATATCAAACTCCCCGAGAGTAAAGAGTTCGGTTGATCCGGCAAGCTTCGATCCGGGTCTGCGCGCCCCTTTCACATTCGCCCGTATTATTCCCTGTTGTTGTGAAAATATATGGATAATTTTATCTGCTTCAAAAAAGTTCTTTTTGCCTATGATAAGACCGGATAATTTCTGATGTTTTTTTGCAAGATTAGACAATTTTAGCAAGTTATGTTTAGCACCTGCCGGACTCGATTTGCCACATCGTCAGGCGTATGTTTTGTCTTGATGAGATAATCCTTGATGCCGAGGGCAAATGAAAGCTCCGAATCCATATCAATTTTAGATTCGCCGAGATTTGTTAAAAGTATCACTGGTATGTCCCTGTATTGACGGCTCTTTTTCATTTCTTTTAGCATCTCCAGGCCGTTCATGTCGGGCATCAGGATGTCTAGCAAAATGATGTCCGGTATCTTTTTCTCCAGGTTTGCCAGACCCTCCCTTCCTGTGTTTGCTTTCATTACTTTGAAGTCAAGCATTTCGAACTTCTCGCAGTACATTTCCTGCAGCGTGTTGTCGTCCTCAACCAATAGAATTGTTTCTTTCATTTTTTCTCCTTTTGTTATTTTAAATTAATGGCAATTGCTTGGCAATCGGAATCTTGACCAAAAAGACAGAACCTTTTTTAGGTTTGCTTGTAACAATAATCTTTCCTTTGTGCGCGTTTACCAGCCTTTTGGTTATGTAAAGGCCCAAGCCAGTTCCACCGGCCTGAACGCTTAACGGGTTGTTTATCCTGGAGAATTTTTTGAATAGCTTTTCGTGATCTTCTTTGGGGATTCCTACACCCTGATCCTTGACGTAGATCTCGGCAAAATTTTTACCGGTTTTAATATCTACTCTCACCTCGGTATTGTCGGGTGAATACTTAACAGCATTGTCTATAAGGTTTTGTAGGATTTGGGTAATTCTGTCATGGTCTCCCCAGACATATATTGGCTCTTCAAGGCATCTGGGCCTGCTGTCTAATCCTTTGTTTCTGGTAAACCTGGTTATGCATTGGCCTTGAAGAAAGACCTTTATTTTCTTTTTCTGTATTTTGCGGCCCGCGTCCCTAAAGCATTTGAGTGACACCTCAAGAACGTCGACAGGTTCTTTCATTAAACTGATTTTGCCCAGTTCTATTCTTGATACATCGAGAAGATCCTCCACAAGGTTAACCATTCTCTCTGTGCTGCCCTCTATCTTTCTCAGTGAATTTCTCTGCCTTTCGTTTAATTCTCCATAATCATCGTTTAGCGTCATGGAAAGATACCCTTTCATAGATGACAGCGGGGTTCTTAGCTCATGGGAAACCATGGACATAAACTCGTTTTTGTCTTGTTCCAGTTTTTTCCGCTTGCCAATGTCCCTAATCTGCAAAACGCCGTAGCTTTCAAGATTCCACCGCTCTATGGCGGTATTCATGCTGATAATTGTCCAGTATTTGCCATTTTGGGTTTCTATCAAATACTCCTTGGGTGATATCTTTTTGCCGGATTCAAAAAAAGCATCAATTTTTTTTTGCAAGTCTCTTTGGCTGACCAGCCCGTATTGCTGAACAGACTCAAATGAAAGCAGCGGAGACCTGACTTCTTGGTTGATAATTTTGAATAGGCTAGAAAAATTCTCGTTAGTGAGGCTTTTGTTCTTGGCGCCAAGCATTTCCTTGGCTCTTTGGTTTGCTTCTACGATTGTATGGTTTCTAGAAATCAAAATGATCGCGTCTTCAACATTGTGAAAAATGAGCCGCCACTTTTCCTTTTCGTCTATGATTTTTTGTGAGGCTTCTTCTTGTGAGATGTATATACCAACCCTTGCGGCTGTTATGCGCAGAAAGCTTTTTTCAAGAGTGGATAGATTGTCGGTGTTTTTAGACCTATCTTCCAAAAGGATAAAACCCACCAGCTTCTTCCTATATATGATCGGCTGAGCGGTTAAAAAATTCCCGTTGTTTTTCTTCATGTCGAGATTTATGAGGGATGTGTTTGGGTTTTCTTTATACTTTCGCTCTACCACGGATTCTATTTT
>JAJYJC010000009.1 GCA_021796415.1 bacterium | reverse complement strand
TTCTTTTAAAACCTCCTCCAAAACCGGTGGTAATGCTTCCAAACGAAACTACGGTGCTTGCGAAAGACAAAAACACCGTTTCTATAATGAACTTTGCTTTTACCCCGAGCACCCTACGAATTCAGCAGGGGGAAACGGTCACTTGGACCAATCAGGAAGCCACAGCCTTGCACTCGGTGGAGTCGGACGCTTTTCATTCCGGCATTTTAAAAAACGGTGATTCTTATAGGTTTAAGTTCTCGCAACAAGGTGATTATAAATATACGGATGGCATTCATTCGGAGATGAAGGGGGAGATAATAGTGGAATAATTCGCATATGTTTCCAAGGGCCAGACCCTTGGAAGACCCTTGGAAATGGAGCCCGTATGAATAAAGAATGGTTTTTGAAAGAGAAAGCCCCGACGTTACTGCTGTCGGGGCTTTTGCGCCATCTCGTGGGCGCTAAATACATTCTTCACGGACACGCGTCCGTGTTTTTTTATTGTTCAAAAAGGTTTACCGGACCAAGTCCGCTAATAGAACGGCATAATCCTCCTTTTTGTCGAATGTCAGGTACTCTCGCGGCCCAGTCTTGTGGCTGAACCGAGAATCTGGCGCTTGTTGCTATGTGCGCCAAATCCAAGAAAGGGATTTTGATTTAGAAATGTAATACCTATCCCTAAATCATGTTGCCGGACTGCAAGACCCTTTCAACTTTGCAGCCCTTGCCGGCGCTGTCGGTCAGGTGACGAGCGTGTCGGCGCTCAGGTCGTCCTTGAAGGTGCGGGTGCTGATGCCCGCGATGGCGCTGCCGGTGCTGTAAGCGGCGGCCGGCATGCAAGTCCGTCTCATAGTCGGCTTCAGGCCGCCGTGGCCGATGCTCGGGCTCCTGCTCTCTACCGGGGATTTGGCGATCATATCGCGAAATCCTCCTTTCTCCCCAAGCGGGGATAGAAATGATAGGATACAGATATTATAGCAAAAATGCTTAAGTATGTCAACAAAAAAATTTCGGCTCACGCATACTTTTGTCATTCCGGACTATTCCTTAAAAAATATAATCAGTTGACCTGCCTGCCGGCGAGGCGGGTCCGGAATCCAGAGATTATTCGTATGGATTTATTATATAGATTCTGAATTAAATTCAGAATGACAATGAAGCGTAACGAGGCTTTTCTTAAAAGGCGCACGTGGGTCAAAAAATATTTCAAAAAGTCCTAAGAGGAGGCATTTTTAGCACAAAAAGTTCAAAAATTTACCAATTTTTGCTAAAATGCAAACATTAAGATTTAGGAGATATTATGATCAAGAAACAGTTCGAGGGGTTTCAGGAGTTCATTATAGAAAACAAGGTGGTAGGGCTTGCCATCGGCTTTATCTTGGCCGGCGCGGTAGCAAAGTTGGTCACGGCGCTTGTTTCAGACATTATCAATCCGATAGTCGGCTTGGTTCTCGGCCAAGCGAAAGGTTTGGACAAGATAAGCTTTCATATCTTTTCAGCGGAAATACTTTTAGGCGGATTTATTAGCGCGCTCATAGATTTTTCGATAGTAGTGCTGGTAATTTACTTTGGCTATAAATGGTTCAGGCTGGAAAAGCTGCACAAAAAACCGGAAGAAACGAAAAACCAAAAATAAAAAAGAGGCCGAAAGGCTTCTTTTAAGTTAAACAATTTCTTTCTGAAGTTATATTTGACAGTTTCAGGAGGTTCTCGCCACCTCCTCGCAAACAACTTCGCTGGTGCCGCGGAGAGGACTCGAACCTCCACGGGATTGCTCCCACTGGCACCTGAAGCCAGCGTGTATACCAATTTCACCACCGCGGCATGTATATAAATGGTGGACGATACTGGAATCGAACCAGTGACCTCTACGATGTCAACGTAGTGCTCTAACCGACTGAGCTAATCGTCCAACTGATATTGCATTATACCGTTATGTCTTTACAAAATCAATTATTCTATTTTGTAAGAATGCAAAAAAATTGTTGACATGTGGATAGACATAAGTTAACATAAGGGTCCTTTTGGATGTTTTTACAAACTGTAATATTTAAAATAGCAGGATTGAACAAATGCTCACAAGCGCTTACGCAACTGAATTTGTTTCAAGAACCTCGGGTATTACCAAAACTCCCCTTGCTATTTTGGGTGCAGACGGAAGCATCCTTGCCAAAAGCAAAAACTTCAAGTTTACCTCTGACTCTATAGACATAAAGCACTCAAAAAAAGCTGTGCCGCTTGCCCTGGAAGGCGAGAAGGTCGGCTATCTTTATCTGGACGCGTCTCCGCAGATTGTCAGTGAGGAGTCAGGTGTGCTGAAGTCGATGCTCGAGCTGCTCATTCATCAAAAGACTGTGCTTGAAAATGTCACCGCGGAAGACAGAAAAATAAATAAATTTATTTACGACCTCCTACATCTGGAAGAGTACGACGAAAATCAAGCAATCGCAGAGGCAAAGGTTTACGGCTTTGATATCAAAGAACCAAGAAGCGTTCTTTTGGTGGATCTAAGCGGAGATATCAAGAAAACTTTATTTAGCGAAAGCCTCTCCTGCAACGAAAAAGATTCTTTCTGGGCGAGGGTCAAAAGGTCAATCGCCTTCTCGACTGCGTCGTTTTATACCCGGAACAAGAAGAACATTGTCGCATACATTGGCGGCAGCAGATTTGTCATATTAAAAGACCTTGGAAATGACGAGGATATAAAGAATAATTTCAAACACATATTGCAGACTTTGAATTCATTTCAGTTTCTTTTGAAGGATGAGTTTCGCTCAGAAGTTACGATCGGGGTGGGCAAGTATTATCCGGGCATCAAAGGGCTAAAGGACTCATTTCAGGAAGCATTAATCGCCATGAACTTCGGAGAGCAGGTCTGGGGAAAAGATAAGGTATATAGTTTTGACAGTTTTGGCGTAGTGGCACCGTTGATCAACAGCGGCAAAGGCCTCGATTTCCCCAAAAATATCTTTGAAAATTTTTCAAATGAAGAGCTCAAAAAAACCCTGGATATATTTTTTAATAACGACATGAGTTTGACCAAGACAGCACAGAAGCTGAAGATTCATAGAAACACCCTTGTATATCGGCTGGATAAAATAGCGGAATCACTGCATCTGGATCCGCGCATATTCGACGACGCAGTACAGATAAGGCTTTCCATGCTTTTTGGCGAGATATTGAGCTAGGTTATTGGGTAATTAGGGATTAGGGTTAAGGATTAGGTGCTTAGATAAGCAGGAAATTAGGAAGAAGAATGCGATTCAGGGGGCCGGCTTTTTAAAAAAGAACAATTTAAACATTCCAAACGGAGAATTCAATGATTCAAATCAATAAAGAACTAGGCCTGGATATACTGGAAAAGGTGGAGAAGGTTTTAAGTAAAAAAGTGTATCTATATAACGCGGATGCCAAATACCTAAACCAAGGCGGCGTGAAGATTGATGTCATGGCCTTGCACGCTATCCAGGAAGACGCAGAAGTGACCGAGAAGAAGGATGGATATTTTTATACCTGCGTTCCCTTGAAGTATGAAGAGAGAGTCATCGGAGCGGTTTGCGCCGGCGACAGAAAGAAGGAAAAAGCCCAGGAGTTTGCAAACTTGGCAAAAGGACTAGCTGAGGCGCTTCTGTATGAAGAGTTTCTAGTCCGAAACATTTACATAGCAAATGACCTTCGCAGTGATTTCATAAAAGAAATTTTGACAGGGAGCAGGATCAAAACCACAGAGGAAGCCATTGATCAGGGTGATATCATAGGCATTAACTTGCGGTTTAAATACGCGGTCATGGTCTTTAAAATCAAAGATTTGTATGAAGATTATATAAGCAAAAGGAAGAAGCTGACACCGGAGGCGGCGAGAACAAAGTTCCTCGAGCACCTAAAAGAAATAGAAAATATGCTTCTGTGCGCCTTTGAGGATGAGATACAAAACTGCATCGTCTATATAGGCGGCGGCAAGTTTGTGATGCTGAAGGAGATTAAAGAAGAAAATATCAACACTATAAATTCCGTGAAAGTCTTGAAGAAAAGCGGAAATCGGATCTACAAAGCGCTAAATGAGAAATTTTCGGATAAAGTTTCCGTCGGAGTGGGGCAATACTACCCGGGCCTTGCCGGACTGAGAAAGTCGTTCGAAGATGCAAACATTGCTCTCAAACTTGGCGAGAAAGTGATACGGCCCGAAAGAGTTTATCATATTCTAGATGTTGCGATGTTTGTAGGGCTTTTGAGCGGCATTAGCAATTCCAGAAAGAATGAACTGTCATTTCAGGTGCTACAGAAACTTTATAATGATAAAGATCTCTTGAAAACAACCAGTATGTTTTTGGAATCCGGCATGAACCTGACTGAAGCTGCCAAAAAGCTCCACTTGCATCGAAACACATTGATTTACAGATTAAACAAAGTAAAAAATCTGATAGGCCTGGATCCAACCCGTTTTCACGACGCGCTGCAGATTAAGCTTGGGCTGATGGTGCACGCGGAACAGGAAGCTGCAGTGGGGGTAAATTAGCCTTAATTTGTCATTCTGAGCGAGTGAAACGAACAGAAGAATTTCATTCTTCCTCCGCTTTCAGCGTAATATTTTATTTATAACTTTTTGACACCAAAAAGTTATGCAAAAAAGTGCCGGCTAACGATTATTCTCAAACCTGCCTGCCGGCAGGCAGGGTGTTGACTTTCAAGCTCTCTCAACTTTAAAAAATCGAAACTCGCTATGCTCAAACATCGATCTTTTTAAAGGTTCGTTCGCTTTCAGTTCGCTTTGAAAAAATCATGCCGGAGAAGAGAATTCCTTTCGAACCGATAACCGCAGACGGAAATTCTTTTGCGCGAATCAAACGGTAATCAGAAATTGTGTAAGATTGGATTTGTGCTGGCATATTTTACAAAGAAATACAAAAGTAATCGAAAATTTTTGTTGGATATCACAATGCATGGAGTTGCGCCATTATCTATTATGGTTTCAAGCAAGCAGGGGGGATTTGGGCAACTTTAAAAAATAGTCTTCGGCTTTCTGCCATGTACGGTTAAGTGCGGCCTCAAAAAATAACATATGTCTTTTGTTTGTCCTGGTCAGGGACCAGGCAACTGGGCAAAAATTTTTTTACCAAAAGGTTGCTACCGCTCGGCATGGCGGATAGCCAAAGACTGTTTTGAAAAGAAATAAGACGACGAGAAAAACACCTTCAAAATCAAGGTGTTTTTCTTACTTACGAACTTGAATTCTTGTTGAGTATTGTGATAATGTTTTTATAGGGTGATTTTCGCCCTATTTTTTTGTTCCTGCAACAAGTTCCTACAACAAATAGAAAGGAGCTCAGGTGAAAGATGTAGAATACATTTGGGCTCCGAGATTTGGAGTCCCAAGAATAGACCATCCGATCGGCGGGAAACTTAACGATATTATTATCTCGAAGGATAAACAATACCGTTATGGCCCTAAAAAGGGGAAGGGATTTGTCTATAATGGCGCATATGCCGGCGCTATCCCGTTTGATAAGTTTTGTGATTACGAAGTAGCTCACGTTCAGGAAGATCCTGCGCTCTCTGGTAATCCCTCTGTTCATGTTCGGGTGAAGGAATATATCTCCATTCTTACTCCAGCCCAAGCGGTTTCATTCTTCTTCCTTCAGATGTATGTCTGGGATGCATTGTGGTGTTGGCGAGCGCTTAGTCTCAGACGGAGGGAGTCCCAGGTCACCTATCTCCATGGCGGTCCAGAGTTGGAAATACGGGCACTATTGCCAGACGAGATAAGACAAGAAGCGGCAAAGATATGGTCTAGAAGGGGATGGGTGGCATTAGGAGGAGGACCTACTGTGCAGTTACGGGTACAAAATTGCGTTGTTGGTATAGATGCGCTTGCAATGGAGCTCATGATAGCTAAGTATTGGCGGATTCCCTACGAGAATATGAAAGCACGGGAACTTCTATGCCAGAGGGTCAGACCTTTTAGGTCCTACAAAAAGTTTCTGTTTCCGGATTATTAGGGAGGTGATTATGAAGAGGACGTTCTTCGCCACCGGAGGGTAAAGGGCAGTTGAAAGCGCCCCTTTCGGCTTATGCCGTTGGCAGGAATTAAGATAGGTCCAACAAACTGCTCCTATCTCCTGCTATGGGTTGAACTGTGTCCCGGCTCAGGGGGCAAGAAAGCCCGTTCTGGAGGAGGGTGGCTCCCTCTGGCCGATAACGGGTGGATACAGGGGGTTTTGTAGGCAAACCTCATGGTAAGGGCTAGAGAGCCTCAAGTCTACAAAAGGGCGGCACTTGCGCGTAAATTTGCGCGAGTTGCCGCCCTTGTTCTGTCTGTATTATTCAAATAATGACAAAAATTAGAGCCTAGAAACTACTTTAGTGGAATGAACGAAGTTATTACCGTCAACTGTCATTCTGGTTTGTCCAGAATCTAAAATCTTAAGGAAAAAAAGATGCTGGACAAGCCGGCATGACGCGCTAAGAACATTTTTAAACGACCTCAACTACATCGATGTAGTTTACGGCGCAAATTTATATCTACTTGCCTAAACCGGTTTAGGCAAGTGGCGAATAGTAATTTTTATTATCTGGATTCCGGATCAACTGTCATATCTTTAAAGGACTAGTCCCTGCCTGCCGGCAGGCAGGCGGAATGACAAACGGAGGCAATTAAAAGAGGCACGTAATTTCTCACGCACCCCCAGTTTTTTTATTTTTGTTTTTATAGATCTATTGTAGCTTATATCCTATTTCTTTGGAAATGCCTTTTTGACTCGATCGATCACGCCTGCAGCGGCATCTTTTCCGCCAAGGCCAAAGGCAAGACCACCGCCGATAGCCAAGAAAGCTACGACGCCGGTCCATAGCGTGTTGATAAGATCAACGGCTAGTCCAAGTTGCTGCAGAGCTGCTAGGAAAGCAAAAACTATGATAGACCATCTTGCGAGATCGGCTAGGATTTCGCTTGTCTTGACGCCAACTGAGTTGGCAGTGGCTTTCACTACCCGTGAAGCAAGATCAGCTATAACCGCACCGATAAACAGTACGACTACTGCCTTTGCGACATTTGAAAATACATATGTCAAAAGGCCTTTTAAGAGATCATTTGCTCCGGAAAGTTGAGCTACGTCAAGCGCTACTACTACAAAGGTAAGAAGGATAACCCACTTAGCTATATCGCCAAGAAGATCGATAATTTCGACGTCCTTTGTAATAACCTTGTTGAGTCCTATTGCATCAGTATATTTTTTGATTTGCAAAAATTTAAGGCCTCTGACAATGATGGTTTTCACAGCCCATGCGACTATGATACCAATGAGAATAACGACAATAGCAGCTACAGCATCAGGAATGTAAGCTACAACCTTTGAAATGGTCTCTCGGACCGCATCGGTTGTTGCTGTTGCCCAATCTGTCATTTTGTGTCACCTCCTTTCATTGTCCGAGGCTCCATAGCCCTCCATGCCTCTATTAAGGGTAAAATTACCACAAGTGTTTTGCACATGTCAAGGCGAAGTTGGAGATAATTTTCAGTTTACAATTTTCAGTTTTCAATGAGTTTTCAATTGCGCAATGCTCCAGCGCCAATTCAAGGGAAATTAAAAACTGCGTTATTGTATCCAGTATATGCCTTGTCATTCCAGACTCCCTGCCTTGCTTGAAGTCATTCTGGCTTGTCCAGAATCAATATAAAAATTATTAATTCTCTTTTTCCACCTTTTTAGAAAAGGTGGAGTCAAAATCGCGACCTAACGGCTTCTCAAGGGGTCGGATTTCAATTTTCTTCAGGTTTGAAAAAATGAACTCGCGCGGCTCAAACAACATTCTTTTCAAATTCTTCAGAAAATCTTATCCTCTCTTTTCTAACCGATGGTCGCAAAACGAATTTCCGGCGCACGAGGCTTCCATTGAAAATTGAAAACTGTAAATTGAAAATTGCCTCTTAGGCTTTTACCTTTATCCTCTTCACTTTTGAGATATTTTTATTGCCTTTTCGGTAAAATTTTGCTGCGTCTTCCGGCGGAACGGTATTTATTATGATGCCGGTTCCGAGCTCGACGCCCGCCCAAATGTTTGGCCTTGGGGCAAGTTTTAGGATCATGTGGTGATCGGCGCCTTCGATACTATTATGGAAAAAATAGTTATAGCTTAGATTTAGAGCTTCTAATTTGCCAATGATGTATTGCATGGCATGCGCCAACGATTCTTTCTCAGCTTGATTCATGTCGTGCAAACTTCTGACATGCCTTTTGGGGATAAACCAGACGCCATAAGGATATTCGGAGGCGAAAGGGCATAGAGCGAAAATGTGCTCATCTTCCCATGCGACTCTCGGCGAATTGCTTTCTTGCCTTAATATGTCGCAGTAGGGGCAGGATTCCTTCTCCATCATATAATCATCAATTGCTAGGATTTCTTCGCGGATCATAGGAGGTATCATCGGCATGGCTATTACCTGAGAGTGCGCATGCTGCAAGCTTTCTCCTGATTTTCCGCCTTCATTTTTGAAAACCAGGACATATCTTATCTTGTCCAGTTTGATTAAGCTCTCATACCTTTCCGAGTAAACATCTAAAATTTTCTTGATATGGCTTACCGGAAACTCGTAAATCTCTTTATCGTGATCGGGGCTTTCGATAATGACTTCTTGCTTGCCGTAAGCGTATTTATTGTCCAGGCTGAGCGCCGGGAAAATGTTTTTGACAACCCTTATGTCCCAGTTGCCGGCATCATCCTTAAGGTCATAAATTTTTTTTACATGGCCGCCCGGGCAGAAATCGCACTTTTTACCGGTTTTCTGATTTTGCTCTCGTGTGTCTAATCTTTGTGGCCGTTTTGCCCGTTTGGGCGAAATAATGACGTATTTATCTTGAAAATAATGTTTTCGTATTTCGTTTTTCTTCACGAGACTTCCCTCCAAAATCATTATAAACAGATAATCTTTCCACATCAAGATTTAGGACGGAACGGGTGGTTAGTAGTAAACAATTAACGCATTGAATTTAAAAATCCAGCATCTTGTAGTCATTCTGGCTTGCCCAGAATCTTTTACTACACTAAACCGGTTTAGACTAGTGCCCGCCAAAACAATTTTAATTGAAATTGTTTCAAATAAATCATTCGCAGCGCTTTACTAAACTACATTAGTAAAGCGCTCATTAATATTGAAAACTAAACTAAAGTAGTTTTGGAGTTTCACTGGTTTTATTCAGTTCAACTGGAATAATTGTTTTTGGGAAATAAAAAAGCTAAAAAATATGATAGAATAACAAAAGTATAATAATCCTAAGATTTAAAATGACAAATGGCGAACTCCAAAGCACAAACGGTTCTGACAGACCAGTTGAAAGGGGAGAAATGACGGAAGCAGAAATGTTATCTTTTTTGGTTGATAGGTTTAAAACGATTAATAAAGAAGGAACGAAGGTAATCAGTTTGATTGGCGGTGCTGGCAGCGGGAAAACGACTCTTGCGAGCAAATTATGCGAGAATCTAGGTTCTGCTGATTTTCTTGGTACTGATGATTATGTTGTTGGCGATAGGGCTTATAGAAGAGAAAACCTTGAGGGCAGTGATCCTACTCTAAAGTATGATCCTGAATTTTTAAACGAGAAGATTAGGCAAATTGTGAATCTTGAAGAAGGGCAACAGGTTGTTGTACCTACCTACAATGAAGCTACTGGGATGGCAATTGCTGCAGGTGAAGAAAATTATGAACACAAAGTTGGTAAGGTTGATTACCTAATAGTCGAAGGTGACTTTGATTTTGTTGAGAAACCGGATATGGTTATATATTTTGATGTACCCGACGAGATAAGGCTTCAAAATAGAATTACCCGAGATAAACAGACGCGGAGCGAGTTGGATCATCGAAAGATAATAGACAGTTTTAATTTGCGGCACGAACTGCAACACATTCCTCACACATTGCCGGCTAAAGGCAAGGCCGATCTCGTAGTTCATGTAGATGCAAAAAAATCAGGCGAGGGTTTTGAATATTCATACACAATAAAAGAAAACAAATAAAACAAGAAAAAGCCTCAAAAAAATTGAGACTTTTTCTTGGTGGAGCTGGCGGGTATCGAGCCCGCGTCCGAAAGTTAAAACCGCATAAATTTAGCAAGCTTAGACCTGATTGTTCAGTTCGAAATTTTGGTAAAAATCAGGACAAAAACCAAAATTTCTAGCCCGATAAGTCTTTCTTGTCATTTATCGGTGTCGTGGCAAGGCATCTCGGAATATATATCACCCGTCCTTCGACCCGAGAAACGAAGTTTGGATGGTTGTAGAACTTAAGCTACAACTGGCGCAAGAACGTTTACGCGAAAAGCGTCAGCGATCTTGCTGGCAAATGTTTTTGCACTTGTCATATGACCATCTGGTTAACGCGAGATGATCACCGCGACTTGCATTATACGATTTCAATGATCTTTCGTCGAAGCCATGCAGCCCCGTGAATAATTTACAATTCGAAATTAACAATTTTCAATTCCGAAACAACATCTTAGCATAGGAAAGCCAAACCTTCAAGCGTAAATAGGATTCGTATCAGAGGTGCTTGTGGTATAATAATCTTATGAAAATCAATCAGGAGAGATTAATTGATTCTTTTATTAAGTTGGTTCAAATCGACAGCGAGTCCGGTGAGGAGCGGGAAATTATTGATTATTTGCAAAGTGAACTAAGAAACCTCATTTTTAAGTGCGAGATTGACAAGACTGGCAATTTAATTGCCTCAAATGGAAGTAAACCGGTAGTTGCATTGACCGCTCATGTTGATACTGTAAAACCTGGAAAAGATATTAAACCGATAATTACCAAAGACGGTTTGATAAAAACCGATGGAAGCACGATTCTTGGAGCCGATGACAAGACTGGTGTCGCTTCTATCTTGGAGATATTGAGAACCTTGAATGAAAATAATAAGTCCGTTCAACTCGAAATTATTTTTACCGTTCAGGAAGAGACAGGCTTAATTGGCTCAAAGAATTTGGATTTTAAGGCAATTAAATCAAAACAGGCTTTGAATCTTGATGCTGAGCCCGGACATATTATTATAGGTGAGCCAGCCAACATGTGCTTTGATATTGAGGTTTTGGGGAAAACCGCACACGCCATGCATCCCGAAAAAGGAATCAACGCGATAGAAATCGCGGCAAAATCAATAGAAAAAATAAAGTGGGGGAGAATTGATGAAGAGACTACTTTGAATGTTGGTGTTATAAAGGGTGGTCTGGCGAGAAATATAGTGCCTGACAGGGTTTTGATTGAAGCGGAAGTAAGAAGCAGGAGCGCCTCTAAATTCAAATTGCATTGCCAGGAAGTCATAAAGATTTTTGAAGAAACTGCGAAAGCAATGGGTGGCAAAGTGATTGTAAAAAGCCGCTAGGAAGCCTGGCCGTTCGTCCTTGAAACAGAAGATAGATTAATCCAAGCCCTTGCTATTGCATGCAAAAAGAATGGGGTGAAGCCAAACCTTAAATTAGTCGGCGGCAACACCGATGCGAACGTTTTCAATGCAAAGGGCATAAAAACTGTTACGACCGGTTCTGTTGGGATTGATTTTCATACAACCCGAGAATCAGTAACAAAGAATGCATTGGTTGAAGGTACGCAGATCGTTCTAGACACGATTTTGAGTCTTGCGAAGTAATTTTTTCCATGGACTTACCCCCTTTGTCATCCCGAGCGATCTGGCAACCGCCGGACAACAAGTCGAGGGATCCCTTATCTTAATCGTTTAGAGAAAGGGATTCCTCCGCTCGCAACTTGCGTGGTGTCGGTCGGAATGACAGTATGAGCGGATAAACACGGGGCTGGCTTCGTGGTACTACACTAATACAGTTTAGTGTAACAGCCATAGAATCTAGTGCATTTCGATGCCTTTTGTTTTTACGCCGGAGTTTTTGATTGTTTTTCTTAATTCATCGACATAATCGGCGAAAAGCTGTTTGTCATGAACTATTTCATAGCTTTCCGGATATTTTTGCCTCAATATCTCAGAAAATTCTTTGCCGGCCCCTCGCAAATTAATCATTTCAAACCAGTAGTAATCGGCAATTTTATTTGTTTGTCTGATTATTTCTTCGATGTCGATTAGCCCCGGGATGATTGGGCTGACAAACGCAAAGACTTTGATGCCGTTTGCCTTCAGGATTTTCATGGCATCTACCCTCTTATTATTTGTCGGCGATCCAGGCTCAAATAGCTTCTTTTCTTCTCCTTCAAATGAATTAATCGTGAAGCCGACCTCGACATTCTTAAATTGTTTCAATAAATCTATATCTCGAAGGACCAAGTCTGACTTTGTCAGAATGGAAAGATTGATGCCTTTGTCTAAGTTCTTCAGTATTTCACGGGTCAGTTCCAATGCCTTCTCCACCGGCTGATAGGCATCACTAACAGAGCTCATAAAAACCCGTCCGTTGACGCGCCGATTTTTCACCAACTCCGGCGCATTCATCTTTGCTTCTACCCATGTGCCCCAGTTGCCGTAACCCTTCCACCGCGCCATAAATCTGGCATAGCAATAGCTGCAGCTGTGGCCGCAGCCGACGTATTGGTTTATGACATAATCTGCGCCGGGGAGATTGGTTTTGGTGAAAATTTCCTTAGCATTTGTTTTGATGATTCGTTGGTCCATAAGTCTAGTTTAAAACACCAGCGCGAAAATAAAAGTATACAAAAGTAGTTTATATTGATTAGGGGCTCAAACTCTAGTATAATGAGCCTTCCAAGCTCTTGGATTTTATTGGGCTTGTTGCAATATAGTTCGTTGTCAATTCAATTCAAAAGAAAGGTTAGGTGGTACTGATGAAGGAACTCGGAAGGCCGTTTGTCGCGATCGTTCTCGGAAGCGAGAGCGATCGCAAGATTGTTGATGAGTCGGGCTTAACCGACACCCTTGATGTTATGGGGATCGGTTGGGAGATGAGCTACATCTCGGCTCACCGCAATTCGGAAGCACTGATGGGATATGTTTTGGCAGGAAGTGCGACGGTCGATGTTTTTATTGCCGCGGCCGGTATGTCCGCCGCGCTCCCCGGCGCCATCACCGCTATCTGCGGAGGAATTACTCCGGTTATCGGAGTGCCGCTTCCCTCCACGGAATTCCCGGATTGCCAGGACGCGATGCTGTCGATGCTGCGCATGCCTCCCGGGATGCCGGTTATCGTTCCGGGTATCGGCAAGAGCGGCCTTAAAAACGCGGCCATCGCAGCCGCGCAGATTTTGGCCATTGGCTCGAATGACACAGCCGGCAAGCTCTGCGGATATATGGATAACACCGCAAAGCCGGCGCAGCAGTGCGTCGAGCGGAGCCGTGCCGAAGAGGAGGTGCAGGCATAATGCAGGGATTGTCGATTAAGCCGGATCATTCCGGTAAGGTTCGTGACACGTATGATTTGGAGAATGGCAACCTTCTGATTGTGGCTACGGACCGGATCAGCGCCGATGATGCGGTGCTCCCCGATCTGATCCCGCATAAAGGGGATGTGCTAACCGCCATGACCAGGTTCTGGATCGAGAGCCTCAAGGAAGCCGACCCGCACCACTTGATTACAACCAATCTTGATCTACCGGACTGGTTTCTTGAACAGCTTAACAATCAGGATCTCTTCTGGGCTGGTTACCGGTCTATGATCGTTCGCAAGGCCGAGGTTCTCCCGGTTGAGTGCATCGTTCGTGGCTACATTACCGGTTCGGGCTGGAAGAGCTACCAGGAAGAGGGCACGGTCTGCGGCCAGCAGTTGCCTGCCGGTCTCCTCGAGTGTCAGAAGCTGTCCGAGCCCTTATTCACACCTTCCACGAAGGCGCCCCAAGGTGAGCACGATGAGAACATCTCTTACGACCAGCTCCGTGAGATTGTGGGCGGAACAACCGCAGCGTTGCTCAAATACCGATCACTCGCGATTTACAACGCAGCTGCCGAGTATGCGCTTTCGCAGGGAATCATCATCGCCGACACCAAGTTCGAGTTCGGTATGGTCGACGGCGCAATTACTCTCATCGACGAAGTGTTGACGCCGGACTCGTCCCGTTTCTGGCCGCTTGAAGGCTATGAGGTGGGGCATGGCCAGTCCAGCCTCGATAAGCAGCCTATCCGCGACTGGCTCAAGGATAACTGGACAGACCGGACCCAGCCTCCTCCGCATTTGCCGGAATCGGTGATTGCCGAGACGACCAAGCGCTATCTGGCGGCGTATGAACGTCTTACCGGAATGAAGCTGGTGACGTATAGCCGGTAGTACGTAAGTACGTCAAAAACGACAACGGACTTAAATGGGCGAGCTCGAAAGAGCCCGCCCAAGTTCGTTTTACATATTTATTTTTGTGCTATACTTGCCTTGATGCCGGTAAACACAAAAACAAAACTTATTACGATTTTGAAATTCTTGCCCATTTTGTTTGCATCTGGGCTGTTTTTGATTCCAGGCGTACTGCGCGATCCAAAAACACCCCAACAGTCGATTAACTCCATCAATCAATCCATTAACGATTTAGCGAAGCCGGATAACTCTGCCAAACAAAACGAGAATCAGATGATTGCCTTGCTTCAAGCCAGGAAAGACAGATTAATCCAGGCAATTCAAAACGACCCTTCGATTTTAGCCAAGAGCGCTCTGCCGAAGGAGATTACCGATAAACTGACCGGCAAGGAAATGGCGCTGGTTGAAACGTCAAAGACTTTGACCGGCAAACTGCAAGTCAAAATGGCGGAAACCAAAAATGGTCCGGATCAGACATTCTATCAACTTGAGCTGGGTTCGGGTAAATACAGCACCTTGTATTTTGTGAAGCAGCCCGAAAATTTAAAATCTGTGTCTCAAGCGACGGTTACGGGTATGGAGCTTGATTCAACTGTGGTTCTGGCATCAGGCGCAAGTGTCCAGTCGACCGGCGCGCCCATTCTTGCCGCCACGTCTACAGGCGCTAAGAAGGTGCTTACAATTCTCATTAATTTTAGTGACGCCGCAAACCCCTTTAACGCTACCCAAGTAAACACCGAGATGTACAACGCTGCTTATTCTACAAACAATTATTACAAAGAGAACAGCTACAATCAGTTGTCGATGTCGGGAGATGTGGTCGGGCCGTACACAGTTCCTTACTCGAGCACTTCAAGCTGCAGCGATTACGGCCAAGCATGGACGAATGCCGCCGATCAGGACGCCGCCAGCGCGGGGGTTAATTTGGCAAATTACGATTTGATTGAGCATGTTGTGCCGAACAACAACAATTGCGGATTCATAGGTGTTGCTGATGCGCCGGGAAGCTGGAGCCTTTTCGTCGGCTACAACTGGAGCCCTCTTTACGCTCACGAGCTGGGGCACAACTACGGCATGGGGCATGCCTCGACTTGGGATTGCGGGAATTCGACATTGGGAACATCGTGTACGTATGAGGAATACGGCGACTATTCTGACGCCATGGGGCAGGCTCATGGCACTTATCCGGTTCACTTTAACGCCGCCCACAAGATTGCAGAAGGGTGGATACCGTCTGCCAATGTCCAGACAATTGACGTCACAAATAGCTCCGGGGGCGGCACATTTAATGTTTATGAAGATGAAGACCAGACTGTCAATACGCAAGCGATCAAAATCCCCAAAAACGATACCGGGCAATATTATTATTTTGGCTATCGCCAGCCTGTGGGTTTTGACGCAGGCATCAATATGAGCGGGGCAGCGGACTTTACCAGCGGTACCACGGCAACTATTGGCGATAGCCCGACATTTAAAAGCTACCTTTTGGATTTCCACCCGCCCGTACCGGCGTACTACTCAGCTTCGACGCCCCTAAACGCCGCTTTGCATGACGGGGAAACATTTACAGATCCGTATAACGGCATCAAGGTAACGCAGGTGAGCCACAACTCTTCATATGTGACACTGACCGTACAAGTGCTCACATATACCATTACGGCATCTGCCGGCGCAAACGGGTCGATTTCTCCTGTCGGCGTGACGACGCTCAATCACACTCAGAGCCAGGCATATACTATAACGCCTGATGCAGGATACAAGATTTCCGATGTTTTGGTAGATGGCGCTTCAGTCGGAGCGGTCTCGACATATACCTTCTCAAATCCGACCGCCAATCACACAATTTCCGCAAGCTTTGTCCAGCTTACACCCGATCATGTGGTTATCTCTCCGACAGCTCCGCAAACTTTGACGCCGACCCAAACAGCTCAATTTACCGGCATGGTTCAAGATAAGGACAATTACGACATCCCATATCTAAGCGTGACCTGGAGCGGCGCGGATGCCAGCGGTCTTTTCACGGCAAATATCCCCGGCACTTACAATGTCACTGCTTCCTACAATTCCTTGACCAGCCCGCCGACAATCGTCAATGTCAATCCAACTACAATGGCCAATGTTTACCGTTTCTATAATCCAAATAACGGGGACCACTTCTACACAGATTCTGAAACTGAAAAAAACAATATCATTGCAAACATTCCGGATTATAGCTACGAGGGCATAGCGTTTAAAATCGACACCACGGCAAACAACGCAAGCCCGCTGTATCGATTTTATAAAATATCAAACAAAACACATGTTTATGTCACATCTGATACAACGAAGAATGCCTATCTTGCCCAGCCCACCGTCTACGCATATGAAGGAGTCGCTTTCAATGTCTCCACGACTTCCACAGACACCCAGCCTATTTATCGCCTTCAGAATAATGCAACCGGCAACTATATCGATACCGCATCGGTAGATGAAAAGAATGCCATTTTAGCTAAATGGCCAAATGACTACACCTATATCGGCATCGCTTATTACATTTACGGCAATGCCAACCCGGGCACGCCCGTTTACCGGTTCTATAATATGATTAATTATTCCCATTTCTTCACCACATCATCTGCCGAAAAAGACCATATTATAGCGACCTGGCCGTATGTTTATTATTACGAAGGGACTGCTTACGATATGCATTATGCGTCCGGTGCAAATACTGCGCCATTGTACCGGTTCTATAGCGCGAAAAATAACTATCATTTCTTTACCTCTTCTTCTGCTGAGAAAGATTCGATCATCGCCAATATGTCGTCGGTTTACACTTACGAGGGCGTTGCTTATTATGTTTCAAATAGTTCTGCGGGTGCCGCGCCGGTATACCGTTTTTGTAATAAAGTAAACGGTTCGCATTTCTGGACCGCGTCAGCCTCGGAAAAGGACCATATCATCGCCACCTGGCCGGATGTCTATACCTACGAGGGCATCGGCTACTACCTGCCGTACTAGTGAAAGTAACACCTCACATTTCTGTCATCCTGAGCGACTACCTGAAAGGTCGAGTCGAAGGATCCCTTGCCTTGACTAGATTCCCGCCTCCGCGGGAATGACAAAGACAGGTGAAAATACAGGCTTGAGGCGTAACATCTAAAATTCTTTAAATCTCAATTGTAAGAAGGTATAATTAGCTTAACTAAAGGATTCGGAGGCTTAAATGGCAATTGCCATAGCTTACTTATTTTATTTCATTGCGGCAAGCGCTTCGCCGCTGCAAAGGCGATGGCTTGCGACCAGGGAAGACAGGATTCACGACGGTCAGATTCACTTTGCATCGCGAGTTGCTCTGATTATCGCCGTTTTGGGTCTTCTTCTTCCATTTTTCAGTCCATTCTACTTGGCTGGCAGTACATGGTATCTGATTGTTTTAGCTTTAATCTGCGGCACGGCCGGAGCCACTTATTTTATAAGTATGTATTCCTCCCAGAGGCATGTTGAGGCAGGGGTAACAACACTCGTCAACAATATTTACACCCCGGTGACCATTATCTTGGCTACATTATTTTTGAGTGAAAGGCTTGATCCGATTCAAATCGCCGGCACCGCTTTGCTTTTGACGGGCCTTGTCATTGTTTCCAAAAAGCACAAAGTAGGCAAGATCAAATACGACAAATATTTCATGATGATGCTCCTATCCGGAGTTGCCCTTGGTGTGCTCTTGACCGCGGAAAGGGCGCTCCAGAAGGCGACGGGATTTACGGCCGGGACACTCTTTTCCTGGTGGTCGCAGTTTATTTTCCTTGCGATTATCGTCTTTATCACCAAAAGCAAGAGCAAGTATTCAAAGAAAGACATATCCATCACCGGAGGCTTAAGGTTTCTGCAGGCTTTGTCGTGGGTTGTCTTAATCTTTGTAGTTGGCAACTTGAGCTTGGTTTCCGCCGTGACAACATTCAAAGTAGTTATTATCTTTATCGCAGCAGCCATTTTCTTGAATGAGCGCGAAGACCTGCCGCGAAAAATCGTCGGTAGCCTTGTGGCGCTGGCGGGATTATTATTAATGTAGGAAAGAAAGGGAATTATAATGGTAAAGATAGTTGTTTCGGATAACATGCGTTTGACGCATGAGCAGGAGAAAAGATTGAAAGCTCTTGGTGACGTGAAAATTTATAACGAAGCTGCCAAGTCAGACAAGGAATCGCTCGAGAGATTTAACGTGGCGGAAATAATCTGCACCGAGAAAAACCAAATTGAGAACATCCTGTACGAATTAAAAGACAAGTTTATCTCATTTCCGTTTGTCGGAATGGGTTGGCTGGATATAGATAAATTAAAGCAAAACAGCATAAAAGTTTCAAACGCGCCTGGTTGCAACAGAATGCCGGTGACCGAGTGGATTCTTATGATGATGATAATGCTTTCAAGAGAGCTATACCCAACAATCAATAATCCGTCAGAAAAATATGCTGGCTTTCCAAAAGAGACCCAAGGGCTGACATTTAAAAAGGTAACTATTTTGGGACACGGAAATGTCGGGAAGACGATTGGTGAAATGTGCGAGCATTTGGGGATGGAAGTTACTTATTTTAGAAGAAACGATGATCTTCTAAAAAGCGTGGAAAACGCTGATTATGTTGTAAATTGTCTTGATAGGAACAAAGATACGGAGGGCATGCTTGATAAGAAATTTTTCGAAAGTTTGAAAGAAGCATATTTTGTCAGTATTACCGATCAACAGATTTATGATGTCGATGCGATGAAGGAAGCCCTAAAAAGAGGGAATCTTCTTGGTGCAGCATTAGATCCGGCAGGAGTTAAGCCGGGGGACTCTTCCGACCCGCTCTACACAGACCTTTCAAGCAATCCGAAGGTTCTTGTCACGCCGCATCTGGCATTTAATACCGATGTTGCGATCCGAGTCGGCAACGAAATCATGATCGATAACGTCGAGGCCTACCTAAAAGGCAAACAACAAAATGTAATTTTATAAAAAAATGAATCAAAAATTAAAAGAAATAATTGCATCCAGTAAGTTTAGAGTAGAGCCAGGAAACTATGTTTATGCCAAAGTTTCAAAAACTCCTAATCTTGAAGATTGTTTTATGATATCAAAAGATAAGGATGAAACTACAGTGGTTTTAGAAGAAAAAGATTTGCCGAAAGTTGAAATTATCGAAAAAAATAAGGATCTGTACAAATTATTTGAGCTAAAGGTATCGCTGCCTTTTTATGCTGTTGGATTCTTAGCTGCTGTTACGGAGGCCATTTCTTCTAATGGGATGAATAATCTGCTTATTTCGACTTACTCCAAGGATTATGTGTTGGTTCGCTTGGAACATGAGCAAAAAGCGAAGGAAGCATTACTAAATTTGGGATTCAAGGAGATAGAAAATGGATAAGAATTTCAATTTTAAACAGCCATTTATAGTCGTTGGAGGACTGCTCGAACAAGACGGCAAATACTTGCTTGTCAAGGAATCCGGCGGGTCGGACAAAGGCAAGTGGAACATTCCGGCGGGGATCTTGGACATGGGAGAAAGTCTGGTTGAAGGAGCTGCCAGAGAGATCCGGGAAGAAACGGGGCTCGATTTTGAAGCAACTAATATTCTGGGGATTTATGCCGGGCATAAAGTGAATGGCGGCACCTATGTGGTTAAAGTTATTGTTGTGGGCGAATCTGGCAACGATCAAGGCAAGCTTCACCATGACATTTCAGAAACCAAATGGTTTTCGAAAGATGAAATCCTTGCAATGGGGCCGGAAACCTTAAGGACAATTGATATAAAGGACATGATTCACGATTACGAGAACGATGTCTGTTACCCATTAGATTTAATAAAAAGGAGGATTATAAAATAATGGCAAAGAAACAAGTCATCGAAAATGCAGCGGACGACGTTGCGCTATCAATCGACATCACGGAAGAAATAATAAACGAAGATACTCCGTATCAGCACATTTTGATTGCGAATTCAAAGAGTTATGGCAAGCTTTTGCTTCTTGATCATCTTTTCATGTGCTCGGAAAAGGACGGCTACATCGGTTCGGAAATGATCACCCATATTTCTATGAACACCGGATTTGCCAAAAAGCAGGTTTTGGTAATCGGCGGAGGGGACGGCAGAACCGTCGGGGAGCTACTTAAGTATAAAGATTTGGAAAGCATCGATGTTATCGATATAGATGAAAAAGTCGTGGAATATATGAAGAAATATTTTCCGAAAGTGAAGGAGAATTTAGAAAATCCGAAAGTGCATCTCCACATAACCGACGGGCTCAAATATATGAGGGAAAATAAAGGGAAGTATGATGTGATATTTATGACCTCGACCGATCCGATCGGCGTCTCCTTGCCCCTCTTTACCGACGAATTCTACGATTTATGCGAAGAGTCATTGACGAAAAATGGCATATTTTTGACAGACGCTTACATGCCGTATTACGCAGACGGACCGATAAACTATGCCACGATGTATAAAAAGGTGAAGGAACACTTCAAAATTACAAAATTATACACGGCAACTGTGCCGATCTTCCCGGGTGGCCTTTTTTCCTGGGTTGTCGGGTCGAAAAAATATGATCCGGAAAACGACATTTTGCCTTTCAATCCGCCAGGCTGCAAATATTACAATAGGCAGCTGCATCATTCCTGCTTCACTTTGCCGCAGTTTATGCTGGATAAGATAAATACATAATTTCGCCTAAAATCAACAAGGGCCGCGGGAGTCATGAGACTCCTGCGGCCCTGCCTTTATGCCGGTTTGTGGCGCTGGCGCGCCTAGTAGCCCTTTGGGGTAGAGGAATTGGTCGAGGTCTTGGGGAGGGGGCGCAACTTGTACTCGTCGCCTTCAGGCGGCCAGTGCTCTACGCCGTGCTGGTCGATGAAGAGGCCGACTTGGGGGAAGAACCACTCACGGCCGTCCAGGTAGTTGTTCTTCCTGAGGAGATCGAGCACCTCCCAGAGGAACTTCTCGCCGTTGATGCCCCAGACGCGGACAAATGGCCTGCGGTTTCCCTTCAGGTCCAAAGTCACGGTTCCGGTTCTTGTGTAGTGTTGGGGATCACGTCCGCCCGGCACAGCACTCCTTGTAATGACGACATCGTCCTGGAGTTCTTGACTTCCTTGCTTCATAAGGTTGGCGATTTCCGAAGCAACGATACCTTCTTCGGTTGTTGTCGCAGTTGTTCCGGGGGAAATGATTGTTGTGGTGCTATGTGACATCAGTTCAAATTCCGGCATAATTTCACCTCCTGTATTTTGCCGAACTTTGCTGGGACTCAGCCTGCAATGAAGTACAAGCTAAATTCCAGCAGAGTTCAAGGAGGTTTTATAAGGTGCAAAGGAACATTATATCATAATCATTATCTTATGTCAAATATAAATTCATCGTGTTTGACAAAAGCGGCGATTTAAATTATAATTAGCTAGTTACAAAGGCAAAATGATGGCTCGCGTGACCGGAATTCTACTCAAAAGCGGGTCTTTTTATTTGTAGGCGCCTTTTTCATCCTGGAATCTATACCAATAAAACCTGGATTCTGAATCAAGTTCAGAATGACAGAAAAGGTATTCTGGGCAAGCCCGCCTTGCCGGCGGGCAGGCCAGAATGACGGCAAAATTAGGGAAAGGGATTCTTCGGCTTGTCGTCCGGCAGTTGCCGGATCGCTCAGAATGACAGGAGTGGAGGGCAGGAAGTCGGTTAGAATGACGCAGATAGAGAATTGCTTGCAAGGTCACCTTGTGAGTACAGCAAGGATCCGACCTTGTTAGGAAAAAATTATGAATTTACGAAATGTTGCAATCATAGCTCATGTTGACCATGGCAAGACCACTCTTGTCGATGGTCTCTTAAAGCAGTCGAAAACTTTCCGCGAGAACGAGGCGGCTTTTTCGCAAAACTTGATAATGGACTCAAATGACCAGGAGCGCGAGCGCGGTATCACCATTCTCGCCAAGAACACAGCAGTGAAATACGGCGACACGAAGATTAACATTATCGACACGCCGGGCCATGCCGACTTTGGCGGCGAGGTTGAGCGAACTTTGAATATGGCAGACGGCGCTATTCTTGTAATCGACGCGCACGAAGGGCCGATGCCGCAAACCAAATTTGTTTTAAAGAAAGCGCTTGAAATCGGACTCAAACCGATTGTAGTTATAAATAAAATCGACAAGCCAAACGCCCAAATCGATGTAGTGATAAACAAGACTCACGATTTATTTCTGGATTTAGCGACCGACGTCGATCAGCTTGAATTTCCTATTTATTATGCCATTGCCAGGGAAGGAAAAGCTTGGGAAGCAATTCCTGCGGACATGAATGATCCGTCAGACGCCGGACAGGCGGCTGATCTGACTTGCATTTTTGAAGCAATCGTAAATCACGTACCGGCTCCAGCCGTTGAGGAAGGAGCATTCCAAATGCTTGTAACCTCGCTTGAAAGTGATAGTTTCCAGGGGAAAAATGCAATTGGTCGGATCAAGCGCGGTAGTATACAGCCAGGCAAAACCATTACCTTGATCAAAAAAGACGGCATTACCGAGCAGGCAAGAATCGATAAAGTTTATGCGGCCCAAGGACTCAAAAAAATAGAAGTGTTCGAGGCGCCGGCCGGAGAAATCGTGGCTCTAACCGGGATCAAGAATGCCGGCATCGGCGACACTCTGGCAGATAGCGACAACCCGGAAGCTTTGCCGACCATTGAAATAGAAGAGCCGACGCTCAAAATGTCAGTTGCCGCCAACACTTCTCCTTTTGCCGGCAAGGAAGGCCAGTTTATAACCGGGCGTCAAATTTTGGAGAGGATCAAAAAGGAACTAGAAACAAACGTTTCCTTAAAAATGGAAATGGGAAATGCCGGCGACTACATATTATCCGGACGCGGCGAACTGCATTTGTCGGTATTTATCGAGACGCTTAGGCGCGAAGGATATGAGCTTGAAGTAGGCAAACCCCAGGTGATTACAAAAGAAATAGACGGTGTGAAATGCGAGCCAATGGAAGAACTGACCATCGACGTGGCAACCGAGCATGTCGGCGCGGTGACTGCAGAAGTTGGCCGGCGAAAAGGCGTTCTTCTAAGCCAAGAGGAAAACTCGGACGGCACAACCAGATTAATTTTCGAAATATCAACCCGCGGAATTTTGGGATTGAGGAATCAATTGCTTACGCTCTCCCGAGGAACAGCCATTATGAACTCAATATTTACGAAATTCCAGCCGGCTGGCACTGTTATCCCCAAGCTCCGAAACGGCGCGATTATAGCTCACGAGTCGGGCAAAGCTGTAGCTTATGGACTATACAATGCCCAAGGCCGCGGCACTGTATTTATAGGTCCCCAAACACAGGTTTATGAGGGTATGATCGTTGGATTAAATTCACGTGAAGGAGATCTCGAGGTAAACGTTACCAAAGAGAAGAAATTGACCAATACTCGGGCTGCCGGATCTGATGATGCCCTCGTTTTGACGCCGCCGACAGTCTTCACCCTCGAACAATCACTCGATTTCCTGGAAGATGACGAGCTTCTTGAAGTAACGCCGAAGAATTTAAGATTAAGAAAAAAATTACTGAACAAAACCGCCCGCGCCAGGTCGAAGAAATAAAAGAAAAATGTTATACTAGGCTATGGAGAATCACCTCTTCGCATTTATCGGGATAGCGGCATCGGGTAAGACCGAGGTGGCGCGCCATGTTTGCAGGAAGCATGGATTTCATTACATACCTTCCGTCACTTCACGTCCGCCAAGGCCGGGAAACACGGACGAGTATAAGCACATATCCAAAAAGGAATTCGAGCGCCATATAAAAAAGGGTGACTTCCTAGAATACACTTTCTTTAACGGAAATTATTACGGGAAATTAAAGGAAGATGTGCACGCTCATCTTGAAAAAGGCCATTGCGTCTATACCTTGACCGCTGATCAGGTGGAGAATCTAAAGAAACAGCATCCCAAAACGCAGCTTGTATGGGTGACGCCGGAGGAGCCGGTTTTTGAGATAATTGAAAAGAGATTACGAAACAGAAACGTTCACTCGGAAGAGGAAATTTCAGGGAAAATAAAAACGGCGTACGCGGAGCTTGAGATAATAAAAGAATTGCACTCTGAGAAGTTCATAGACCACATTGTCACAACGGTAGAATCGGACTACGATTTTGCCCTAAATCAGATGGATGAAGCAGTTAGGAAAACTATCAATCAATTCAGCTAGTAACCAGGAAGAGAACAGTTCATATTCCGGAAAGTTCTTTGTTATTTTAGACATACAAAACTTTTAACCATTTTGCTAGATTTGAGGCATGGATCAAGAATTACCAAAAGAGAATTGGGTTGAGTTTTTAAATAGCTTTGCCAAAAGCAATGAAGGCAAGATGGTCAGCCTTTATGTCGAGGCGGGCGAAGGCGAAAGGCAGATTGGCGAGAATAATCTCATCGCTTTTGAAGGCGATTGCGCCGGGGAAATAGTGAACGGTGTCAAGGTTGTCATTGGAGGCGAAGGGGAAAATTTTGAAAATCTTGTGCATTATATAAAGACGCCGGCCTCGATTGTTTATGAAGAGAACGAGGAGAAAGGCACGATCGAGAAATTGGCGTTTACAAGCCAAAACGGTACAAAAACAATCCTTGAGCCGGTCGACGAAGATTTGGTTGTGTGATGATTGAAATAACGCGGATTTATGATAAAAAACAACCCGAAGGATACAGAATTCTGGTTGATCGCATATGGCCTAGAGGTGTGACAAAAGAAGAGGCTCGTCTGGATTTATGGTTGAAGGATGTCGCGCCTTCCTCAGATTTGCGCCGATGGTTTGGGCACGATCCGGCGAAATGGAAAGAGTTCGAGAAGCGGTATTTTAAAGAGTTAAATGCTAAACAGGAAGACACCCAAATTATCTTAGATTATGCAAAAGAAAAAGATGTTGTTTTGCTTTATGCCGCCAAAGACATCAAACACAACAACGCAGTGGCATTGAAAGAATACCTGGAACAAAGTAAAAAGCGTAAGGTCTAGCCCAAGATTATTCTCTTTGTGTTTTGGAGTGTCGCCTCGTATTCTCTGACGAGCGGTATGTTTCCGAACTTTTGCCACATAAATTTCATGACATTTTCGTCATGTTTTAAAAGTTCCTCAATTGGCGTGTTGAATTTGTCTAAAAATTTTTGTCCGCCGGCTTCATAGCCATCTGCAGTGTCACTTAAGTTGTGAATATTGTCCGCCATTTTGATTATCAAAGACTCTTTGCTTTTTGATGGGAGATTTTTCAGGAATTTCTCATTCTGTTTTCTCCAATTTCTGCCGGGCCCTTCGTCTTGGATAACTGTCAACTCCATGATCAAACTCTTAATTTGCGCGCCAAAATCGCTTTCTAATTTTTCTGCCGTATAGCCGGTATCTTCAATTGTATCGTGAAGAAGCGCCGCAGTTGTCAGATTCTCGTCGTCAGTGTATTCCGAGACAATAATCGCAACGAAAATAGGATGGCAGATATATGGCGTAAATCCATCATGGCGAAGCTGCCCCTCGTGATTTTTAGCCGCTATCGCCATGGCTTTTTTGATTCTTGGCGTTATTTTCATATTCTTAGTTTATCACAATTATGTACGGTTCTTAGCACGATTTTTCGCATTTAATAATTGTTATACTTAGCGCCTTGTCATTCCCGCACTGAATCTAGTTCAGCATAAACTCCGGCGGGAATCTATACGATCTGGATTCCCGCCACGTCAGACGTGGCTTCCTTCATGAGTTATACTTTGGTAGTGAGCAACGTTCGACTTGCCTGCGTGGGAATGACAGAAAGATAAGTGCGAAAATCGTGCTTGGGAAACAAAAAAGAGCCTTTTGCCTAGACTCTTGTTTAAAACTTGGTTTCAGCTTAGCGAAAAGTGGGTTTTGATTTTTTTGATCTCAAGCCCTTGCCTGTCTTGGCTTGCGACGACGGCATTAAGTTTTCTATCCATTCGGTCAAGATGATCACCATGATCACCAAGAGTTCCTTCGATACTCTCCAGCCTTTTGGAATGATCCTTCAGAATTTTGCCATGATCGTCAAGGGTTCCTTTTATGTTTTGAATGTCCTCTTTTATTTCTTGAATTTGAGAAAGAACGACTTGCTCGAAGCCTTCATTGAAAATACCTATAAATTCTGCTTTTTCTTCTTTGTTCATATTGGTATTTTAAGGTTGCATAAAATCTGTGTCAAGTAGACATCTATGAAAATATACTACTGTTATGTTAATATTACACCGTAATGGGGTTTTTCTCCATACATCTATTCGCGCTCTAGTGCGCACATGATTCCATGAGGAGATG
>JAJYJC010000038.1 GCA_021796415.1 bacterium | reverse complement strand
CTATAGTCGGGCCCGGGAAATACCGGGGGAATTTTTTTAAGTAAACGACTTTTGCGGTATCGAAGCTGTTACCTACCACGACTACCTGGAACTCTCCGCCGCCGGCGTCATCCGCTTTTCTCATCCATAGTTTTCCGGCTTCTCTTATTCTCTTATTCGTGCAGCTAATCTCGTCGGAAGACGAGCTCTTGTCGCAAATTACAGTCATATTTACCCTGTTTTCCGCAGCATGGGCGGATCTTGAGCTGACTAAGGAAATGGCTATACCAATCAACAACAATCCGAGAAGCAGAGCAGCCACTTTTACCACATTTGGTATCGTGTTCGACTTCTGCCTCTCACAGTATTTGTAAGCCATGCGCGCTTCGGCAAGCTCGGCCTCGACGCGGCGCGCATGGTCCTGCCAGTCGTTTCTCAATTGGATTCTGTCCGCGATATGTTTCTTGTAATGATCTGAGTACTCCTGGACAATTTCATTGAGACCGTCTTGTTCATCCAGTCTCTTTTGATTCGATTCCTGTATCTGGTCCGTAAGATGCTTTTCTTTTTCGTCATACTGCTTCATCCGGCTGTCCATAGGCCCTGTTTTATCGGATGATTCTTTCCATTTTCGGGCGAACCAAGCGGCGGCCATCGGAAAAATGAAGCTGACGACAGAATATATCAAGGCCAATACCCATGCCTCTGTAACCGTGTTGTTCATCGAGATTGCCAAGTTCGCTCTCAGTTTCCCGACGATGCCGGAAATCGCCGCAAGCAAGATAAGCCAGAATATCTTGCGGCCCGGTGATGAAGCGCGCAAAGCTTGCTCGGCAATCAATAAACTGCCCACAAAGAAAGCGGTCGAGAACAGCAGTACGCCAGCCATTTGCCCGTAATATCTTGTTATTTCTGTGGAAAAGTGTAATATGTCAATTCCGAACAGGTCGCCGTATAGGTAAGCCATGCTGACAATTTCAGCTATGGCGATGACAAAGAACATGACCATGCTTCCTCTGCCTATCCGCTTATAGTGATGGTAATCGGGTGCAACGTCCAGCAGCTCATTATGCGTGTCTCGATGATCCTTGACCTGCTCCGCCGTGTCCCGGATGCCCATTTCATGGTCCGAAATTTGTTCAAGGGCACGGGCAGCCTGCCTCTGACGATTGTCGGAATGGCTGTCGCCGTTGTCTTCTCTGAGGGCAAGCTCATCTGATACCTTTTCTTCCGGCATCTTCATTTCGGTAGTTAACGTCCTCCCGCCCGGTTTGATCAAAACAGACGACTGCGGCTCGCCATGCGGAGCGTGTGGAGCAAGCCTCTTTAGTTCCGTCTCCATGAATTCTTCAATGCTAAGGCCGCCTCGCTGGGCAAAAAATGCTCGGATGTAAGTTGCTAAATTCATTTCAAAAACCTCTCTTTCCGTTCATAAAAACCCTTGACTTGCTATTTATTGTAACTGAGTTAAGACAGGTTTTGGGTAAAATGAACCGTAACAATTTACGGTGAGAGACTGCCTTTTATCGCAGTACCGTGAGTAAAATTTAGGTGTGATTGTATTGAGGTTAAACTTGTAGCTAAGCGGCGGGTATCTCGGTCTTTTCGACTTCGGCAACTTGGTCGAGGTCGATAAGCTTCCAGCCTTCCGGCCTTTTTTGTTCAAGAAACGGCGTTAATCCAAGTTCGCCCCTGATATATTGTGAGATATAATGTCGGATTCCTGTCCCGGCTACCATATTTAATTCCCAATATCTCGCCAGTTCATCTTCTGATACGTAATGGCCTCTATGGATATGAAGGTATTCCAAAATCAAAAAGGCTTTCTTATTCAACCAAAATTCCTTGCTGCTTTCTTTAATGGTAACCCAGGCTTCTTCTTTATCATAATCGTATCTGACATTAATGCCATTGTAAGCTATTGCACGTGGCTTCCGAAAAATCCTCTCTAAAAGGTTTGTGAAAATCCTTCTTTCTATTTCAAGTATTGTCGGCTTATCGATCTCCACGTAGAGGCCGCCTTCGGTAAGCACTTTATTATATGAAGCCATTGTAGCTTTCAACTCTTCTGCAAATTTTTCCTTGTCTTCTTCTCTCGTGGCTATAAGGCATTCGTAAATGCCGTTAATTATTTCATCAAACAATATCGGCAAGTTTTTCATCAGCAACAGTATGTGAGCGTCCATCTCTTCTTTGCTTGTCGAACTGCCATAAAGTATCTCTTCATATTTATTTAGGGCCTTTTGAAGGTCTGCCTTGTTTTTGGCGGTAAAATAAAATTGCCTTGCCCAGTCGTGGGCAATATAAAAGGGCACTCTCGGGTCATAGACATCCGCGGATAATTTCTCGGCTTCGACCAGACAATCCTTAGCCGCCTTAAAATCCTTTTTTATATTAAAAAATCTGACTTTCCTCGATAGAGCCTTGTATAACGCCCAAGTAAAACCATTATCTCTCGCCATCTTTATTGCCTTGTCGTGGGATTTCTCAGCGCCGTCAAAATCATCAATGATTTCAAGTAAAGTGGCCAGCATAGACAACGTGTCCACCTGTATTTCCAATAGGTAACTTTTTTGATCTTTGTATTTTTTAATCAGTTTTTTAGTCTCTGTAATTGCGTCATTGAAATACTGCCAGGCTAGTTCATATTTTCCTCGCACTCCGTATGAAGCTCCGAGGGCACACAACACATCCGCTCTATAAATGTCGGGAATATTCTTTAGCGCCATTTGGTACCAGACGGCCGCTTTCTCATGCTGTTTTTCGGAGTTTTTATGGTATCCCTTGATTGCGATGGCCATTGCTTCCGCGTGGACCGATTTCACAGCCCTGGACTTTACCAAGGCCTTTTCCAAGATGATCCTGGCCTCATCCATATCCACTTTCATGGAAGCAAAATATGCCTTTATCGCCAAAAGGTAGGCGGCTTCTTCCGTGTCGCTCTCTTCTATCAAATCAAGATTTTCGTCAAGGATTTCTTCGGCAGCTCTGAGCGAATGGAATTTTGCTATCTGAAACAGATTTAGCTTCAGAAGGAAGGCAAGCCGTTTTTGGCCGCTCAGCTTTGCCAGACATTCTTTATCTTCCTGAGTTAAGGCAAACGCGCCTTCGTTTGTTTTCATACCATCAATTATACCCCAAATAATATTTTGTCACGGTAAGTCCATGCAATAAGGCAAATCCGGAATTTGTATTTATATAAGAACACTTCAATATCTATGCCACATAATTTGGAGGTGCGGCAATGACCAAAAAAAAGGAAACTGATAAGACAACCCCGAAACAGGTCGGGATTATCAAGGAGCACGGTCTACCAGAGCACCCCAAAGAAAGAATTGAGAGGGGGCTACCCGCCAGGTTTCATATCTGGGAGACTCCGACAAGCATCGTCTGCCATATTTGGTGGGGCCGTGAACAGACGGCGGGAAGAAGACTATATCTCATGTCTACAGTGTTTCCCTGGCCAAATCGTATTCTCAAGGGTTGCGGTATCTTTGAAGAAATACTGTCCATTTTCAAAAGCATCGCGGTAGAAATCTATGTTGCCGGTCCTAAATGGGGCCCGAAAAACGAATATGACGACTATGCAAAAGCTCTCGAACAAATAGAGAAGACGGCGGTCAGCGCCATAATTTCGGGAGGGATATATGATTTAGGGAGGAGTTTGGAATCTGTTGACGCCTTGGTTACGTCGGTGGATTTTCAGAAGAAATGAGTCAAACATTATATTCCTCAAAACCTGCCTGGAAGTTATCTACGGCAGGTTTTATTTTGGAGAAAGCAAAACTCAGCCCCTTAAAGAAGCGGCTATATATATTCACATTTCACCACTTTCCTCTATATCGCCAGCATCACAAAACCTGTGACGCTATTGTGACGAAAAAGCGGTGAAAAGTTTCGTTTCTTGCTTTTACCTGTAGATAGTTGAAACTGACATTTTTGGCTTGCTTAGCCGAAATCCCCTTAATTGAGGCATAAACCGAAGCTGGCCATTACGGTTTCGAATCCCCTTGGCGGTACTAATTTGAAAGAAGAGCTTCGGCTCTTTTTTCCTTTGTATCAGCCAATAAATTCAAACCTCCGATTTCGTCCTTATCCTGCAAGGAAGAGACTGTGACGCTATTGTGACCTGAATTTTCTTTTTCGTTGTCTCGGTTCAGAATATCGATAGTCTCTCGGAGCACTTCACCATGAATGTGTGCATAGCGCATTGTGGTACGGATGTCCGAATGTCCGAGAAGATTTTGCACGGCTATGAGGTTTGCTCCGGATTGCGCTAGATGCGAGGCAAACGTATGTCTGAGCACATGCCATCCGATCTCCCTAATACCGGCATCCTTGCACGCCCGGTGAAGTCTTCTGATGCTGGTGCTTTGGTCAACCGGTCGGCCATCCTTCTCCGTGAAGATATAACCATTGCTTCTCGCCAGCCCGCTCAGAATTTTCAAGACCGATGCGGTCATTGGAATCCGACGTATCTTGTTGCTTTTGGTAGTTCCCAGGACTCCCTCCGCGAATGCCTGCCTGACGGTAATTTCGCCGCTACCGAAATCCACATCATCCCATGTCAGCGCCTTTATTTCGCCAAACCGAAGGCCGGTACCAAGGGCTATCATGATCATATCGCGGTTAATACCCCTCGCCGAGTCAACTAATAATCTGCTTTCTTCCACGCTCAGGAAGTCAAACTCCTGTGGTGGGGTTTTGAGCTTTTTAATGACTGGGCAGCTATCCACAAGCCCCCATTCCACCGCAGAATGAAATCCTCTGCGAAGGACTGCCAGATGATTGTTGATAGTTTTCGGGTTTAGCCCTGATTCTATTTTCCGTCCCTTGTATTTCTCGACGTCCAGGTTATTAATACTTTCCAGTTTATACCTCCCGAAAAAAGGCACGAGGTGCACCCGAAGTATTTTGTCCTTGCTCAATATTTCGGAGTGTTTGTTGTTGTTCTTCACATAGATTTGAAACCAGTTGGCCGCAAATTCCTTAAAGGTCATGGGTTTGTTTTCTTTCGTGTCAATAGGCTCTCCACGCGCCAGCTTATGCCGTAAATGCGTCTCATACGCCTGCGCCCCAGCCCTTGTATCAGCCGGACTTGGCTTCCTGTACCTATTGCCGTCAAAAGAAAAATCCACCCACCATTTGTTGTGTCTTTTTCTTACGCTCATAAATTTAGAATTTAACCGGATCAAACCGCTCATCTTCCAAATACTTTTCAACTTCCTGTCTCTTAAACCTCAGCATCCCGCCGATCCTATGGAACGGCAGTTTTCTTCTGCCGGCCAGCCTATAGACAGTGGCTTTTGAGACGGATAAAAATTCAGCCAATTCTTCAGGCGAGAGAAAAGCTTTTGGTTGATTGTGCTCATTTGATTCGGTTGTCATTGGTTTGTTAAAGAGCGATAGAGAGGCAATCTGCCTGGCAGACTGTTCATCTCTATCACCCTATCATAAT
>JAJYJC010000001.1 GCA_021796415.1 bacterium | reverse complement strand
ATGAAAAACAAAATAGCAAAAACAGCCACACTAGATCCGAGGAGCAAGAGCTTTTTAGGTGTAATCACAAGCCTTGGTGTTTTTAAGGCGGTCGTTGTGTTTGCGTGTTTGCCTTTTGCTCCCTTCATTCTTTTCTCGAGTCCGCGCTCCTTGTTGTAAAGAGCTAGTATCTTCTTTGGATTCAGTCCCAAAAAGGAGGCATAATTTTGGATAAATCCTTTTGTATAAACATCAGGGGGCAACTTGGAGTAGTTACCGGACTCAATGCTTTTTAGGTGTCTGGCAGGTATTTTGGTAGCGCGTTCAGCATCTTTAATGTCAATATGGAGAGAATTTCGCTTTTTGGCGAGCTTTTCTCCAAGCGCCTCTCTCTCTGCAATTGTGGTTCTTATAAATTTTGCCGGAGTCATAAAGTTGCTTCTTCTTCGTCTTTATCCATTATTTCTGAAATATCGCTTATCAAAACATCTCTCGGCCTTGAGCCGTCGGCCGGTGAAACGATTCCCCGTTCTTCAAGCAGATCGAGGAGCCTGGCCGCTCTTGCATAGCCGATTCGAAGCCGTCTTTGCAATAGTGATGATGAAGCCTTATTTGACCTGATGACACAATCTACTGCCTCCAGGAATAAGTCATCGTCTGGGACGTCAAAATCACCATTCCCGGCATTTCCCACCTTCTGCTCGAGGACCTCTTTGTTGTAGTCCGGCTCTCCTTCTGATTTGACAAAATCTGTCACCGCTTTCACTTCTTTTTCCGAGATGAAGGCGCACTGGATTCTTTTTGGCTTTGAAAACTCTGAAGACAAGAAAAGCATGTCACCGTTGCCAAGCAATTTTTCGGCGCCCGACTGGTCAAGGATAGTTCGGGAATCTATCTGGGAAGCAACAGAGAAGGCAATTCTGGTTGTGATATTTGCCTTGATTAGGCCGGTGATGACATCCACCGACGGCCTTTGGGTAGCCAAAATTAGGTGAATGCCGACTGCTCTTGCCATTTGGGCGAGTCTGCAAATAAGCCCCTCAACTTCTTTTGAGGCTACCGCCATAATGTCAGCCAACTCATCGATAATGATGACAATGTATGGCATGCCCTCAGTGCCCTTTAGGGCGTTATAATCGCCGATGTTTCGTTTCCCGGCTGATTGCAACAGTTGATACCTTCTTTCCATTTCGACAATGGCCCACTTGAGAGCAGAAATAGTCTTTTCCGGATCGACGATCACCGGCGCAAGCAAATGCGGCAGGTCATTGTATAGCGACAGTTCTACTCTTTTTGGATCAACTAAAATCAATTTCAACTGGCCCGGTGAATTCTGGAAAAGGAGGCTTGTTAAAACCGTGTTTATGCAAACAGACTTACCTGATCCGGTGGCGCCGGCTATCAGCAAGTGTGGCATCTTGGTGACATCGGCAATTTGCGGGTGCCCGGAAACATCAAGACCCAAAATAGCCGAGACATTTGATCGCCTGTTTTTGAAGGTCTCGCTCATCAAAATCGGCTTCATGCGAACGGTGGCTGCTTTTTTGTTTGGAATCTCAACGCCGACAAGAGACTTTCCGGGGATCGGCGCCTCAATTCTAATGGGATGAGCTGCCAGGGCAAGCGCCAGGTCGCGATCGAGATTGGTGATTTTCGAGAGCTTTACGCCGTCAGACGGCTTTAAGGTGTACTGAGTCACTGTCGGCCCGACATTTACGTCGCGCATAGCCACATCGATATTAAATTTCCCCAGCGTTTCCTGGATAACGGCGGCATTTTGTTTGACATTTCCGCTATCGGCGCGGCTGGCTGCATCTTCCATCAAGTCAGCCGAAGGGAATTTCCAATTTGAGCCGTCCCCCACCGTCATCACTACTTCCGGTTCTTTTGGCGGCAAAGATTTTTTTAAGAGTTCGGGACGCTCTTTCGGAGTGAAGGCGCCTTCGTTGATTTTGATATTTTCTTTCGGCTTCTTGCCCTCCTCTTCATCCTTGCCTTTGAAGAAAGATATGATGTCTCTGATAGAGGTGTCAGTTGCCAGCAAAAAGCCGACGATTAAGATCGCAGCAAAAATTAGAAAAGTGATCGGCGCGTTAAACCACTTTATAACCTGCCCCTCGACGAGCGACCCAACCATTCCTCCGCCGTTCCTTTTTGAAATTACTTCAAACATGCCAGATAGTGAGATTACAAAAAGGCCAAGCCCGCCAAGTGAAATCTTGTTTACCGGATATCTCTCCGGGAAGAAGAGGCCGTAACCTACTCCGCAGAGAATTAGGGGCATAATATAGGTTGCCAAACCAATAGCTTTCTTAAAATTTGAAAAAATTGATATCGACCAAGCTCCACCGAAGTTAAAAGCGCCGGCAAGCAAGATGACAGCTAAAATAAACAAACCAACGGCAACTATCTCCCCTATGATTTTAGGATTGAGGGTTGGCTCTGCTTGCTGTTTTTTCTTATTTGTCGAACCTTTGGGCCGGCCCGGTTTTCTCTTTCTTCCCATGACAACTTTGATTAACGCCCTACATTATATAGGAAATTTCCCAATTTTTGAATTGTTTTCTTGAATGAGAGCTCAAAAACGAATTGCACCATTAATTAGTGGGAAATTTAATAGAAACGCCATTCTGGCTTGCATAGACTGGACTGTCCCCGCCTTTGTCATTCCGGACTATTCCGCTAATATATAATCAGTTGACCTGCCTGCCGGCGAGGCAGGTCTGGAATCCAGGATAAAAATGATTCTGGTCAAGCCAGAATGACTAAAACTACGAAAAAAATTCAATGAACTAGGATCCCTCATAAAAAATTGAAATCTGGCCGGCTTCGTGCTATGATGCAGGCGTAATGACAAAAATGGGAGAGGGCGCAATTTGGCTCTCTTTTTGCAACTTGATAAGGAGGAAGCGATGGATAACCTGCTGGTCGGGGAAACTGACCCTAAGAAGTGCCGGTATGACAGGGGCGGCGATTGCAGCCACCCGAAGTCGCCGAAGAATGCAAGATGCCAGGAGGAAAATGTCGGATATTGCATCTATAGTCCGGCAAATGCCAAGCATACGGAAAGGCGGTGAGTGATGAATGCGGGTCAAGTTGTATTGTTAATCGCCCTCTCCTATATAGCATTGACCTTGATTGTAGCTTATGTAAGGGAGGCTCGAAAACACCGTAAACTCAAAAAGAAGTGCCCGGAGACATATAAGATAATGCGAGCGCTATTTCCGGAAGAATATGGAAGGCGGTGAAGGATGGTAGCAAGTACCCAAACAGAGGACGTCAGGCATCAAATCTGGAAAAGTATTCATGCCTGTTGCAGGGTTTGTTCTCACTGCGGATTGGAATATTTCACCCAATGCAGAAGGAAAAATCCCTGGGATCGGTGTTGGGCTTTCTATTGGGACTTTAGCTCCCTCAACAAGCTTGTCGACGAACGCCTCTGCGAATACCTATTGTGGCAAGAATCAGAAAGACGGTGAGTGATGGAAAAGTATTATCAGGGTGAACTCCGAGGTCACCAACCTAATCGTCCTGTTCTTCATAATGAACAAGACGATTATGCTCTGTGGCAAAAGGCCAGAATTAGGATGAAAGAACAATCTGTCTGCGTTCATGAGGACGCCGCCAAAGCTTGTCATCATAAGGATGCAGCTTCTGGTAAAAACTGCCAGTGTCATTATGGTATGGTTTTCACCTTTAAATGCACTGGCTACAGGTCGCAAATGTTTCCTAATGGGAGGTGAGAGCGATGGCTATCTGTTGCTGTACCCGTTGCAATCAAGAGGTTTCAAAATGCCAGTGTCCTGATATAAACGACCGCCTGGCAATACTTTTAGGGTATAAATCAAAGCAGGATTCGAAAGGCGGTGAGAATAGTGACATATGTGCGAGGATGCCAGAGAACGGGCAATAAGATTTTCAATCGCTGGACACACGACCCTGGTGACTGGGAACTGGTAGGGGAAGGAGTTCTGAGGCGCGGACGAAATGGTGTGCCTTACGATGAACCTCCTCTCGGGACTTATACCATCTATGCGCGTACTTGCAATCATTGCGGCTATGTCGAGAAGAGACAAGACAACGTCTTTTCCCGCCAACCCGCCTTGGAATAAGCAACAACATTGTGGGCGTCGCGACGCGGCGCCCACCCGGGCCCAAAGACCAGGGTTTTTGGGTCTTTTCCATTTTTTTTATTGCTGAATAAATCCGACATCTGGTGTCGGATTTTGAGTCTGTTGCCAGCACTACTCTAAACTGTATTAGCGAAGTAGCCTATGATTTAAAGTTACTGTCTCTGAGATTCTTGGGCTGAAAAGACATGGTTTGCAACTGATTTACGTGCTAAAATTAATCTATGAAAAAGCAGAAATTTGTGGTTTTTGACGGCAATGCCATCGTCCATCGCGCCTATCATGCCATGCCGCCGATGACGACCAAGAAAGGCGAGCTGATAAATGCTGTTTACGGCTATTCGTCCATGGTTTTAAAGGTTTTGGCAGAGCTAAAGCCTGATTACGTGGCGGTGGCTTTCGATATGGCTGCGCCGACATTTCGCCACAAAGAGTACAAAGAGTACAAGGCAACAAGGGTAAAGGGTCCGGATGATTTGTATGAACAGTTTGAGCGGGTCCGCGAGGTAACCGAGGCGCTAAACATTCCCATTTTTGAAAAGGAGGGGTTTGAGGCGGATGATGTCATCGGCACTCTTTCATGCGAGGTGCCAAAAGATATGGAGACCATCATTGTGACCGGTGACCTGGATGAACTTCAGTTAGTTAACGATAAAACGAAAGTCTACACAATGAAACGCGGTTTTTCCGATACCATTTTGTATGACGAGAAGGCGGTGGAGGAAAAATACGGTTTTGGAGCGGACAAATTTGTCGATTACAAAGCTCTTCGCGGAGATCCGTCGGACAACATACCAGGAGTGGCCGGTATCGGCGATGTCTCGGCCAAAAAGCTGATTGCCAAGTATGGCTCGATTGAAAATATTTACAAAAACCTGGATGAAATCGGAGGAGCCTTAAAAACTAAACTGGAAGCGGGTAAAGATGACGCTATCTTGTCCAAAAGACTGTCGAAAATTGTCTGCGATGTGCCGCTTAAACTGAACCTTGAAGAGTGTTGTACTCATGACTTTGATCGCCAGAAAGTTTTTGCCATTTTTCAGGAACTTGGATTTAAATCCCTTTTAAATAGGTTGCCCAAAGAGCAGATCCAACAAGGCCTTTTTGCCGAAGAAGAGCCAAAGCAGGACAAAATTCACATCGAAAAAGCCACTTACAAAATTATTATCGATGAGAAAGACCTCGACAAATTAGTCAAAGATTTTGCAAAAGAAAAGTGCATATCCGTCGACACCGAAACCGATTCTCAAATTGCTGTTGATGCGAACTTGGTAGGCATTTCGCTTGCCAAAAAAGAAGGCGAGGCATATTACATTCCTGTTGGGCACGAAAAAGTTAAAAGTGAAAAGTTAAAAGTGAAAAGTGAAGGATTCTGGACAAGCCAGAATGACAAGGGCGAATTGGATCCGAAACAGTTGCCGAGAGATTTGGTGCTGGAAAAACTAAGGCCGATTTTGGAAAACAAGAGAATTACTAAAGTCGGGCACAATTTGAAATATGATTACACTGTTTTTGCCGGTGCCGGCGTGAAACTGCGGGGATTTTTCTTTGACACCATGATTGTGGCTTACCTTTTAAATCAAAACCTGCGTTCGCCGAAGCTGGACGACGTGGCATTTGCCGAACTTGGCATCGAAATGATTCACATCCAGGAGGTGATCGGCAGCGGCAAAAACGAAATTAACTTTAAAGACGTGGGAATTCAGGATGCGTACAAATATGCCTGCGAAGACGCCGATGTAGCTCTCAGGCTTTTCCATCATTTGCGCGAGGAGCTGGCTGAAAAAAATCAAAAGGGCTTGTATGAGAAAGTGGAGGCGCCTCTCATCCCGATCTTGGCCGAGATGGAAATGACTGGCGTTCTAATTGATCCAAAGGTATTAAAGGAAAGCTCGAAGAAATTGGCAAAACGGATTGAAAAGCTTGAGGGCGATATCCATAAACTCGGCGGAAGCAAATTCAACATCAACTCCCCTTCCCAGCTTCAAGTTGTTTTGTTTGAGAAGTTAAAACTGCAGGACAAGATCGAGGATTCGCGCGAGCTCAAAAAGCTAAAAAGCGGCGGATACTCGACCGGAGCCGGAGAGCTGGAGAAGCTGGCCGGGACTCACCCGATTATCGCAAGAATTTCCGAATACAGGGAACTGGCAAAGCTAAAGTCAACATACCTTGATACGTTGCCGGAACTTATAAATCAAAGAACCGGCCGGATCCACACCTCATTCAATCAGGCAATTACGGCAACCGGACGATTATCATCAAGCGACCCAAACCTCCAAAACATCCCGATCAGAACAAATGAAGGTAAAGAAATTCGCCGTGCGTTTGTTGCTCCGAAAGGCAAAAAGCTCTTATGCGTTGACTATTCCCAGATAGAGCTTCGCATCATTGCCCACATCTCGGGTGATAAGGTAATGACCGAAACATTCAGGAAGGCTGACCAAGATATTCATACGGCAACGGCTGCTAAAGTCTATGGGGTTAAGGAAAGCGAAGTGACGCCGAATATGCGCCGGAATGCAAAGGCGGTCAACTTCGGCATTATTTACGGCGTTTCTCCGCACGGGCTCAAGCAGTCCACCGGTATGAGCCGCGAGGAAGCCGCTGATTTTATAGAAAAATATTTTGCCATTCATAAAGGCATTAAGAGTTACACCGAAGAAATTATTGAAGTGGCCAAGCATGTTGGTTATGTGGAGACGCTTTTCGGCCGGCGCCGCTACCTTCCCGAGATAAACTCCAACAACTTTGCCGTGAGAGGCCAGGCCGAGAGGATGGCGCTCAATATGCCGATTCAAGGCACAGCGGCGGACTTAATTAAGTTAGCAATGATCGAAATTGCCAAAGATCTGCCGAAAATCTCGCCTGACACCGAGATGCTTTTACAGGTTCATGACGAGCTGGTCTTTGAGGTTCCGGAAAGCGATGTAAAAAAAGTGACTGACTTTGTCTGCGATAAGATGGATAATGTCATTAAACTGTCCGTGCCCATTACGGCGGTGGCTGAAACCGGCCAAAACTGGGCAGAGTGCAAGTAGTATAATTAATCATTAGAAATGCGAAAGGAAAGGCATGTTTGAACTTCTTTCAGAAGCCGCCGAAAAAGGCGCCCAAGAAATTAAAAAGCTTTATAAAAAAGACATTGAGGTTAGAGCGAAAACGTCTTTGGCGGATGTGGTGACGGAAGCAGATGAAAATAGCCAAAAGGCGATTGTTAAACATTTGCTGGCAGGCATGAAAAGAAAAGGGTTTAACGAAGCGGAAATCGGTTTCATTACAGAAGAGGAAGCAGGGCTAAAGCCTGCCAAACACACATTTATCATTGATCCGCTTGATGGAACTTCGGGTTTTGTTTTTGGCACCGATAGATTTTCGATCTCCATCGCCTATATGGTTGAAGGAGAGGTAAAAGTTGGTTTTATACGCCATCCCTTGAAAGATTTAATTTACTTTGCCGAAAAAGGCAAGGGGGTTGCAAAGATAGAAAACGGCCAAAAAGAGATATTGAAAATAAAAGAAAAACCTTTTAGGGAATCTTTTGTTTCATTTAATTCTAATTCAAACCCCCAAAAGTCAATAGAGATGTTTCAAATTGCAATTGATTTAACTCCCCATATTTTAAGAATAAGAGAGCAAGGAACGCTAATTCTATCTATGGCAGCGGTGGCTGAAAACAAATTTCAGGCACATATTGCGAAAGGCGGCGCCATATGGGACGTTGCGGCGGCAAAGCTTGTAATCGAGGAAGCCGGTGGCGTTGTTTTGGATCTGGGAGGAAAAGAACTGGAGTATGAGACAGATAATTTAAAAAAGAAATATCCTTTAATTTGCGGAAACCAAGAACTGGTTAAGGAGTTGCTTAGATATTTATGAAACAGAAACCAAAATTGCTGCTAATTGGTTCGATGACGCGTTCTGTTGCCAAATATCACGACGGTATACGTGAGCGGTTTGGTGGCGGCGTGGCTTATGGTGCTAGGACTGCGTTAGCTTTAAACATTCCGGCAGAAATCATTACAATAGGCGCCGATGATATCGAACCGGGTGTAGAAGAGCTAAGATCTCAAGGCATAAATATTCGAAGAATTCCAAGAAAAGTCAGCAACAATTTTTATAACGATTATCGTGGCAAACGCCAATTTCGAATGAAGGATTACATTAAAGAGCCAATTTCCATCGAAGATTTTGAAGAGGTTCCAGGGTCAAAGGCTGTAATTTTCTCGCCTGGCTTTTATGAGATTTCAAGCCAGACTTTGGAAATTTTTAAAGACAGAACCATTTTACTTGATTTGGGCGGCATGACCAGAGAGTTCGGCAAAAAAGATGAGGAAGGATATCATTTGATAAATCAGGTGCACTGGGATACCATCGATGAGTTTAGGGACAAGGTAGATATTTTGAAAATCAGCGAGGATGATCTGGAGAATATTGATTTCGACAAGGATGTTAGAACCGAGGAAGAAAAAATACAAAATCTTGCCGAAAATGGATTCCCAATAGTTCTTTATACAAGAGGAGCGAAAGAAACTATTATTGCCCGAAAAGGTTTGGCGCTTGAAAACGTCCCCTCTTTTCCGGTTGGAGGCGATCCTGGCGGCGCCGGAGATACATTTTCAGTCGGATTTATGGCGGAGTATTTAAAAACAAAAGATTTGGTGAAGGCGGTTGCTTTCGGTAACGCCTGCGCATCGTACAAAGTAGCTGGTGAGGATTACGATTACGATAAAGTTAGAAATAGAGCAAATCAGATTCTGGTAAAGACAACTGCAAGTCTTTAGCGATTGCTATTTGAACTAAAATCGGCTATAATCTCACTTGTCATAGGATTTACATCAATTTTTTATGAGCAAGAAAGCTTTATACAGGACTGGTGACAACAGGGTTATCGCCGGGGTGTGCGGGGGGCTGGCCGAATACTTCAATGTGGATCCGGGAATAGTTCGCCTGATCTGGGTCTTGTTTGCTTTTGCCGGAGGAGCAGGCGTGTGGGCATATCTTGTGGCATGGATTATTATTCCCGAAAACCCGAAGGACAAGCGCTCGCAGCTGGCAATGGAAGAAAAAGGCCAGATAACTAGGAAAGATAAAAAAGAACTGGTATCAGAAGGGTTTAAAATATATGGCAGAAGCCCGTTTTTCGGCCTGATACTTTTAATTTTAGGAGTAGTATTTCTAGCAAATAATTTTTTCCCGGAGTTGCGGCTTGATAAGTATTGGCCGCTTATCCCGATCGGCCTTGGTGTAGTATTAATTTTCTCAAGTTATAATCTAAAAAGATGAAGATATATCCTTTCAGAGTGGCAATAGGATTTTTGGTGGTTTTCTTAAGCATTATTCTCTTTTTAACCACGGCGCACTTTGTCTCTTGGAGCATCTGGCTTTATGTGTGGCAGCTTTGGCCCTTTGTTTTTGTGATTTTTGGCACAGCGTTCTTAATGAGGAGATGGAAACTGAACTTTTTGCTAGGGACCACCATTTTCCTGATGATTTTCGCCCTCATGGGAGCTGGCCTTTGGATCACATGGAAAAATCAATATTTCAACACGGACAGATTTACAAAACTAAACGGCAGCAACATCACCGAGACAAAGGTTGCCAATGAGATGCCAAAGAAAATTGATCATGCGGACGCGAGAATAATTTTCGGTTCCTCCAAAATACAACTCGGCGCAATGGATGATGCAAACAGCAATTTGCTCTACAGCGGCACTCATAGATCGAACTTTTTCACTATGAATGAGAAGCTGGAGACAGTTGGCGACAAGGCAAAGCTGACCTTAAAAACCTCCCCTTGGATCAAAAAACCCTTTGATTCAAAAGGGGTGAATGAGCTGAATATGAATTTTTCTCCGGAAGTGCCCTACTCCTTTGACATTACAACGCAGGCATCAGAAATCGATCTCGACTTCCAAAAACTGAGGGTTTCAAACCTTGATCTTGATGCCGGCGCGTCAGATATAAATGTTAAATTTGCGGCCGACTTAAGTACAAATGTGAAAATAAATGCCGGCGCCAGCACGGTGAAGCTCTATATTCCCAAAGATTTAGGCGTCAAAATCCACACGCACTCGGTGCTTACTCTAAATAACTTTAAAAAATACGGTTTAGAGCAAAAAGATGAAGACTACGAAAGTTCGAACTTAAAAGAAGCAAAAAATAAATTGAACATTGATCTCTCATCAGGAATTTCCAGGATAGAGCTCTTGTCCGAGTAAATTAGAAAATTGGGCTTGCATTTGTTATAATGTACTCGTATTCGTCATGAAAACTATCAAGAAAAATAAATCAAAGAAAGAAACCCTGCCTAAAATTTCAAAAGCGGATTTGCATGTCCACTCAAGTTTTAGCGATGCAAAGGCTACGCCGGAAGAAATAGTTGACTGGGTCCATACAAACACTGACCTTACCATGATAGCCATCACGGATCATGATGAAATAGATGGTGCCTTTGAGGCCAGAAAAATTGCCAATGAAAAGGGTTATGATCTGGAGGTGGTTATAGGCGAGGAGGTGACTGCCGTTGAGGGCCATGTAGTTGGCTTATTTTTGAAGAAAAAAATCGAGCCGGGCATGAGCGCCAAGGATACAATTGAAGCAATCCACAAGCAAGGAGGAATTGCTGTTGCCGCGCACCCTTTCTTTCAGACACGCCTAAGAACGCTTAGAGGAGAACAGGTGGACGGTGTTGGCGGAGTAACCTTGATCAAGGAGAATTTCGATGCCGTAGAAATAGTAAACGCTACGCCATTTGTCACCGCGATAAAAGAAGGCCAGCGGGCGAAGTATTTAAACAGAAAGCTTCTCTTGAAGGCTGAGGTTGGCGGTTCCGATGCGCACACAAAAGAAGCGGTCGGCGTGGCATTCACGATATTTGAAGGGAAGACGGCTGCGGATTTGAAAAAATGCCTTAAAGCCGGGAGCACCCATGCATACCGGGGTAGAATGAGTGCGTCAGGTTTGGCAAAATACCTAATCTTTTGCGTGCCTCATGTTGGAAAGATCGGCTACACTATCATGCGGCGCGGTTTTTCCCCAAGAGAACCGGACATTATTAAAGTACCAAAGGATTTCAGATGACAGAAGAAGCAAAAGCCTTATTTATTCTGCCTCATTATGATTTTTATGATGATGAGTATTTTGAGCTAAAAAAATTACTTGAAGAAAAGGGTATAAGGACAGAAGTCTGCTCGACTCACGCAAGCGAAGCGCAGGGTCGATTTCGAAAGCTGGTTGAGCCTGAGTTCTTGCTGCAAGATGTCGAGAGCGAAGATTACGATGTGTTTGTTTTTGTCGGAGGCGAAGGAGCGAGCGAACTGCACCATGATGTCGACATTCAAAACCTCGTAAATGAGATATGCACCGAAAGGAAACTTATTATTCTCTTTGATGAAGCAGTGCCTATTCTATATTACGCAAATGTCATTGATGGCAGAAAAGTGACTGCGCCGGAGCATTTGAAGATAGAACTTGAAGAAGGAGGAGCATACTATACAGGCAAAGGCATCCAGAAAGACGGTGAAGTGATAACGGCTTTTGACCATAGGTCTGTTTCCGATGTTGCTAAAGAAATCTTTAAATCTTTAAAGATAGAACAAAAAGCAAATGACGATCTTTAATGGCAAGGTAGAATTCGGATATTCTTCACTTGTAGATGGCAATCTTGATTTTCGCTTTGGCAAGCAGGATATTGTCAAAAAAAGACGGGAAGAATTCTTTGCGCGTAACCACCTCATTCCTCAAAAGAGTGTGGTTTTTATAGCCGAGCATGCCAACAAGATAGCTGAAGTAGGTCCGGAAGATGCGGGCAAGGGCGTCTTTTCTTCTAATGATCAATTTGTTTTAGACGGATTAATTACCAGATCAAAAGGCTTGAATCTTTGCCTTCTGGTTGCTGACTGCGTGGCTCTTGTTTTGTATGACAAGACAAACGGCATTTTAGCTCTCGTCCACGTGGGCAGCAAGAACCTTGCTTTAGGAACGGTTGGAAAAGCAGTTGAAAAAATGAGAGAGGCTGCCGATGGGCAAGAGGCTGAAATTGGCGCTGCTACTTCCCCCTTCATTAAGAAATGTTGTTATGATTTCTACAAAATTCCGGAACATCTGATAGGTTTGAAGGAATATTTCATCGAGAGAGACAAGCTATTTTATTTAGACACGGAGAAAGTTTTGCACGAACAATTACTGGCTGCCGGCCTCAAAGAAGAGAACATAGAGATAAGTAAGCTTTGTTCGTACCACGATAAGTTTCCTTCGCACAGAAGATCTGATGAAGCCGGCGAATCCGAATCCAGAATGTTGGTCTATGCAAAGATGATCTAAATTTGCTACAATAAAACCTCAAAAGGAGATGTGATGCCGGAATTACCAGAGGTCGAGACTATTAAAAATGACCTGGACAAAAAAATCGTGGGAACGAAAATTGTTTCCGTGGATGCCTTGTGGCCCGATATCGTCAAGGATATCCCATTTGAGGTTTTTTCCCGCCAGGTTCAGGGCGCAGAAATCATCAATGTTTCAAGGAGGGCGAAAAACTTGGTCATTAAGCTTTCCGGAGGGCTGAACCTGTTAATCCATTTGAAAATGACAGGACACTTTATGATTGCCGAGGATTCGGCCGAAATCTCCGAAGAAGGCAAATGGTTAAAGACGGAAAATCCGAATTTAAAAGAAGACCGCCAAAACCAATTTATAAGAATAGTTTTTCATTTGGATAATGGCAAGATTTTGGCCATGAGCGATATGCGAAAATTTGCCTACATTAAGTTGGTAGATGACAAAGAATTAAATGATTTCCTGGATGGCTACGGGCCCGAACCTTTCAGCCCGGAGTTTACTGAAGAAAAGCTAGCCGCCATCTTCAAGTCAAAAAATATCGCCGCAAAGAAGGTTTTAATGGATCAGTCGCTTATCGCCGGCATCGGCAATATATACGCCGATGAGATTCTTTGGGCTTCTCGGGTTCATCCCCTGTCGGTTAGCTCCAAATTGTCAGACAAAGACACCAAAGAAATTTATAAAAACATCAAGAAGGTTTTAAAAGTAGCTATAGAGCGCCGAGGAACTTCAACATCTGATTTTCGCGATACCGATGGCAAAAAAGGGTCATACGGCGACCTTAGGAATGTGTATCGCCGCACCGATCTTCCCTGTCCTATGTGCGGCGGGCCGGTAGAAAGAATAACGGTCGGCGGCCGCGGCACGCACTTCTGCCCGAGATGCCAGAAGGAAATAAGATAGGCTGTTTGCTCATTTTCTGTCATTTCGAGCGGCTTCAAGCCAGTGACGAGTCGAGGAATCCTAATAATTTTTAATTTGAAATTTACAATTTAAAATAAATATTGAGAGCATTTATCATTAAAACATTGAATAAAAATTTCAAATTTCAAATTTCAAATTTTCAGCCAAGGAACTTCACTGTTCCTCGCATTTTGATATCGGCGGGAAATTGCAAGAAAAGCTCAAGGGAGATGAAATGATTTATTTTTTTTACGGCGACGACAGCTATCGGCTCAAGAAAACGGTTGAAGCTTTCAGTAAAAAGTTTGGCAGTGATGATAATCTAAACACCTCTCTTTTTGAAGGCGATTTTGATATAGAAAAAATCAGATCGGATGTCATGAGCCTCCCCTTTCTCGGTAAAAATCGTCTAGTCATTATTAAGAATGCCCTTTCGGGAAAAACTGTTGACACAAAAAAGCTGATTGGAGTCTTGGATAAAAAGCCAGAGTCAACAATTATTCTTTTTATAGAGGATGGCCAGCCGGACAAACGATCCGCTTTGTTCAAGCGGCTAATCATGGAAAAAGCAAGGGAGTTTGGCATTATGCAAGGCGGAGAATTGGTTAAATGGATAAGAGAGGAAACAAAAAAAGCCGGGGGTGAGATAGAGCCAAAGGCGGCAAACATCTTGGCGGGATATTTTGGCGGCGATCTTTGGCAATTGAAAAATGAGATTGAGAAGTTGGTTGCTTATGATAAGAAAGTTACCGAAGAAACTATCGAAAAGCTGTCAATCGCCAACATAAATGTCAAAATTTTTGATTTAACCGATGCCATAACGGCAAAAAACAAAGAAAAGGCGTTTAGGGTTTTGGGTGAGCTCCTGGATTCCGGCGAAAATGAGATGTATATCCTTTCAATGGTTCAGTGGCAGGTTCGCAATCTGGCGCTTGTATACAGCCTGAAAAGCCATAGCGAGTACGAAATTGCCAAAATGGCAAAGCTCAACCCGTTTATTGTCAGAAAATCACTGGCTGCAGTTCGTCTTCTCTGTCATTCCCATGAAGGCGGGAATCCAGACGAGATTGGATTCAATAAGATAAAAAGTTATTACAGCCAAATCATCGAAACGGAAAATGATATAAAGACCGGCGCCAAAGAACCGGATGTGGCGCTGGAGCTTCTTGTCAACAAACTGACCGATTAGCTTCTTTTGTCATTCCGGACTTAACCTGCCTAGCGTCAAGGCTGGTCCGGAATCTATATCAATAAAGACTGGATTTTGAATCGAGTTCAGAATGACACTAGGTGGCTGACAGATTAGAAAAAATACTATATAATCTAAGAAAAGCCGGAGGGAGACGGCTATTTGAATTCCAGTAAATACGAATGTACCTTGAAGGAGGTGAAACTAATGGTTGACGACAGAAGCCACCCATTCGATATTGGTATAGCAGAGGTTACGGATCGTGAGCTCAAGTGTAGTTATTGTGGAACGATTCACAACAAGGGTCTTCTCTATGATGAAAAATCCCTGGAGGTGGAAGGGGATCACAAGCTTTATATGCAATTTGGAAATCTGTTAATCGTTGAATGTTGCTTCAGGGAGTTTGAGAAGGCGGTGGACGGTTGGCTACCTTACTTCGTCCATTGGCATAATGAGCAGATAAAAGCTCATCGTCTTGATGCGATTGCCAAAGCATTTGATGATAGCTTGAGGTTTCAAACTGCCTGAGTATTGTTGTACCAATTCGTGAGGGAGTGGCTAGTAGGCTGGGTGTCAGTTAGGCGACGATATAACGCGAAAGCCTAATCCTAAGGACTGACACAATCGATGCTAGCCCTCCCTCTCCCGTTTATATCAAAAAAGCCCCTTTCAGGGCTTCTTTTAGTTACACTTGCATTTATTTCTTTTTAGCCGTCGGCTTTTTCTTGGCGGCTGCTTTCTTCTCTGTTTTTACCTTCCCGCCTTCTTTAACCATTTTTGCAAGTTTTGATTTCTTTCTTGCGGCTGCATTCTTGTGCAGTATGTTCTTCTTTGCCGCTTTATCGATTAGCTTATAGCTTTCTGATAGTTTTTCTTGCAATGTACTTGCATCTAAAACGCCGATGCCTTTTTTGACCTCTTTAACCTTGGCTTTGTAAGCATCTTTCACTACCCTGTTTTGGGCTGTTCTTGTTCTTGTCTGGCGCATTTGCTTTTGCGCTGATTTTATAACCGGCATATGTGTATTCCTTTATAATAATTTTTGTCATTCCGACCGCCAACCCCGTCTGACGGGGCAAAGCGGAGGAATCCTTAGTTTTTAATTTCTAAACAAATTCCAAATAACTAAATTTCGAAAGTAACCATACTAGTTTAGCACAAAATAAAACTCTTGTAAAGAGAACCTTTTACTGGTATACTCTTCTATCACTCTTTGTAAACGGAGGGGTTAAGGATTTTGGATAGATATGGAGTTGTTACCAAAGCAGCAAGTAGTTGAGTTAATAAAAAAATCAAACAACATATTGCTTCTCAGCCATGGAAATCCCGGCGGAGACACAGTTGGCTCACTTTTAGCTTTTGCCGCGGTCCTTAAAGAAATCGGCAAAAATCCAACCGTTATAGTTTCCGACCCACTGCCTGAATCCTTGAAGTTTTTGCCATATGTCGATCTTATTCAAAAAGCGCCGGAAGGTTCACGGGATCTTGTTTTCAAGGTCAACATTGAAAATATCGGCATTGAAAAGATCTCAACAAATACTGACGGGAAAACCCTCGACATTATAATTACGCCGGAAAATGGCAAACTAAAAGAAGAAGATGCCACAATTGAGGCCGGGAAGCCGAAATACGATGCAATTGTTGTTTTAGATACCCCCGATGTCGATAAAATTGACAAAATTTACGATGAATATACAGAACTCTTTTTCGAGACCCCGGTTGTAAATATAGACCACCATCCGGGGAACGAATATTTCGGTACAATAAATTGGGTTGACCTGACGGCCACTTCTACAGCAGAGATTCTCGTGGCTATTTTTGAGGCGCTTGGAAAACCCAAATTCAACGAAGACGTGGCGACGCTGCTTCTCACCGGTATCACAGCAGATACAGAAAGCTTTAAGAATACAAATACCACGCCCAAAACCCTAACGGTCGCGGCGCAGTTGCTTGCTGCGGGCGGAAGGCAGCAGGAGATTATCCAAAATTTATATAAGACAAAAAGCCTGAGAACGCTGAAGCTTTGGGGAAAAATTCTGTCAAATGTCCAGAAAGATGCCGATTTCAGAATTGTCTGGTCCAAGGTCGACCACGATGAATTCGCCCAGTCGGGGTCATCTATGGAAGAGGCCAAAGAAGTTATGGAAGAAATGCTTGCAAATACCCCAAATGTCGATGTTGTCGGTCTGATCGTCGAAATAGCAAGGAACATCTCCCACGTTATATTAAAAGGTGTCAAGGGAACCGATGTGCTCTCAATTGCAGAAAGTTTCGGAGGCTCGGGACAGAACCTTTTCGCGTCGTTTGAGGTCAGAAACGCTTCCTTGGACGAGGCCGAGCAAAGGGTTTTAGGCAAGATCAGAGAAATGCGGGCAAAAAAACTCGGCAAGACGATTGAAAAACAGGAAAATATTGAAGAAGAAAAGCCTGCCGCAAAGGAAATCAAGCAAAGAAACGACAGGATAGAGCCGAGGGAAGAACAGACAGAATCACCCAAAGCAGACATGAGCGAAGAAAATGATAATGATGCCATTTCCAGGGCTATAGAATCCTTGGAGGCTTCCGGGGAAACAATCGAAGTAGAGGAAAAAACGGAGGCTCAAGTCTCGGATGAAGCCGGGGCTACGTCTGGCAGCGTCGAGGAAAAGAAGATCCAAAAAGATCCCAACAGTTTGACCCATGTCTCCGAGATCCTCAAGAAATTTAATCCAACTGACAAGAAAAAGCTCGAAGAATTTAAGCAAAAAAACGAACGTGCCAGAGAGAACCTAAAGAAGGAAAGCGAAGAAAACGGGTAGTTGCCATTCTGGCCTGCTTCAACTCAGCGAGGCGAGCTTGACCGGAATCCGTTTCGTCATTCCCGACTCCGATCGGGATTCTATATAAAAATCTTTCCTTTCTTTTTCGAATCGATAGCCGCAAAACAAATTTGTTGCATCCTCGCTTTGGAAAAATCATGCTGGAAAGAGAATGTCGAATCGATAGCCGCAATCTGAATAAAAAGAACATTTTACTTTTTACTTTTAACATTTAACATTGGAACTATGAAGGAAGGGATTTATTTAATCGACAAACCGGCCGGGTGGACGAGCTTCGATGTGGTGGCATGGTTCAGAAATCGGATGTCGGATGTCGGAGATCGGAAAAAACCGCGAATTAAAGTAGGTCACTCGGGCACCCTGGATCCCTTTGCAACCGGACTTCTGATTATTATGGTTGGAAAGAAGTTCACGAAAAGGCAGAGTGAGTTTATGAAGCTGGATAAGGATTATGAAGCGACTCTGAAATTAGGATTTTCAAGCAGCACGGGCGATCCCGAGGGAGAAATCATTAAAAATTCGAAATTCGAAATTTGAAATTCGAAATTTGAAAAGAGAAGATATTGAGCAGGCCTTGAAGCAATTTGTCGGTGAGATCGAGCAGACTCCGCCGGCGCATTCAGCCATTAAAATTAAAGGTCAGAGAGCTTACAAAAAGGCGCGAAAAGGTGAAAAGTTTGAAATGCCGAAGAGAAAAGTGACCATTTATGAGCTCGACTTGATTGATTATAAATTTCCAGAGGTTTCGTTTCGGGTTCGGTGTTCTTCCGGTACATATGTCAGGACGCTCGGGCAGGATATTGCCAAAACACTTGGGACAGTGGGGTATTTGACGAAACTGCGCAGGACGCAAATCGGAGATTACGGCATTTCCGAAGCGAAAGGAATTAAAAACTATGAAAAAGAATAACCTTCTCTTGTTTTTCTCGGCAATCTTTATTTTGGGAGCTCTGTGGTTTGTCTTTTTTTATCACAATTTTTTGACCAAGCCGGAAATAGAATATAAGGAAGTCCAAGCGACAACTACCACGACCAAATCGGCCGAAAAACCGGCTTCAGTGAAAGCTGCGGCGGATCTGCCGGTGCCCTACACTCTGCAGGGGCCGTTAAACAATTTAAATATCCATGAAGAGTCTTGCGAGGAAGCGGCAGCACTGATGTATCACTACTTTTTGGAGGGTACGAAATTTCCAAATGATGTTATCACTTCCCAAAGGGCAAACGATGAGATGCTTGCCATGAAGGCTTGGGAAGTCAAGAACTATGGTTCTGAGCCCGATTTGACGATAGAAAGACTAGGCCAGTTTATGCAGCAGTATTATGGCTACAAGTACCAGGTGTTTCAAAATATCACCGAAGATGACATTAAACGGGAGATTTCAGCCGGACATCCTGTTATGGTTCCGGTAATGACGCACGCTCTAAAAAATCCGAGCTACGGTCCGGTTTCTGTCTATCACATACTGGTCCTGAAGGGCTACAACGATCAGAATGTTATAGCCAATGACCCCGGCATCCGCGGCCAAAACATCCAATATTCCTGGGACATATTATTCCAGGCCATTGACGCACAAACTCCCAAAATGCACCAAGGCAGGGATATGGTGATAGTGACTAAATAACCACTTATGTCATTCCGCCTGCCTGCCGGCAGGCAGGGACTATTCCTTAGAAAATATAATCAGTTGATCCGGTATCCAGATTTCTAAAATTCAATTATCTGGTTTTTCTCAAGAAATTCTTTTATATTTTTAAACATAAGTTTATGTCCCTTATCGTTTGGGTGGATGCCATCGATTAAAAGATTTGAATAGCCGTTTTCTGCAAAGGACTTAAAAATATCTAAAAAAGGTATTTTTTCGTTATCACAAACACTTTTGATTGCTGCATTATATCTTTCGACGTCTTCATTTTTCCAAGACAGATTTGGGTCCCAATAGACAGGACTTGTCTTTGTATTATCAACCGGGTTTGGCCCGATGAAAATAATATTTGAAGAATATTTTCTGGCAGTTTCTATGAGACATTGGATATTTTCTTTTGTTTTCTCAATGGGAACCCAGAGTTTGTTCCGATTCTTGTAAAAGAGGGCATCATTTATGCCAATATTTACAAGGATAATAATCTCGGAGCCGGGCCAAAGACGAGCTTTTATCTCTGGTTCAAACCTTTCAAGGAGTGTTTCTGTGGTTTGGCCTTCTACCCCAATATTTAAGACAGAATGCCAAACGCCAGACGAATTTAACGGTAGATTTGCTTTATCGATAGTTCTGCGAAGTCTTTGTACCCAGCCGCCTTCTAGGTCACCTAAACCGAATGTTATGCTGTCGCCGAATGCCAGGACGATAGCCATTTTCTACCTCAGATAATCTTTAAGCTTTTTGCTTTCGCGGTGTTTTCGGAGCTTCATTAGAGCCTTGGCTTCAATCTGCCTAATCCTCTCGCGCGTAACGCCAAACTCCTGGCCGGTTTCCTCAAGCGTATGTCCGTGGCCGTCGTCGAGGCCAAATCGCATTCGTAGAATCTTTTGTTCTCTCGGTGTCAAAAATTCCAAAACCTCTTTGATATTTTCCTTCAAAAGTTCCGCCGTTGCCGCTTCAGCGGGCGTTACCGCTTCCTGATCTTCAATAAAGTCAGCCAAGCGGGAGTCTTCTTCTTCCCCGATTTGAGCGTCAATGGAAACGGTATCTTGGGAGATTTTTAAAATATGGTTTATTTTTGCCACATCCATTTCCATCTCGGTTGCCAGCTCTTCTGGTAGGGGTTCCCGTCCCAAATCCTGCAATAATCTTCGTTTAGTCCTTAACAGCTTATTAATTGTTTCCACCATATGAACCGGGATGCGGATGGTTCTGGCTTGGTCGGCAATGGCGCGGGTTATAGCTTGTCGGATCCACCAGGTGGCATAAGTCGAAAATTTAAATCCTTTTGTGTAGTCAAACTTTTCGACGGCGCGCATCAGTCCGGTGTTGCCTTCTTCGATTAAGTCGAGCAAATCAAGGCCGCGCCCCATAAACTTCTTGGCGATTGAAACCACAAGCCTCAAGTTGGCTCGGGTTAAAGCCTTTTTTGCTGCTTTGTCGCCTTCAGCAACTTTTTTGGCAAGGTCTACTTCCTCTTCTCTCGTCAGAAGGGGGATTCTGCCGATTTCCCGCAGATACATTCGAACCGAATCATCGGCAAAGTCATTTATCTCGGGAGCTTCCAGCTCTTTCTCGTCGGGCTCTTCCTTGCCTTCACCCCAAATCATTTTTTCGCGGCTGTCGACAACATCAATTCCCTGTTCGCCCAGGTTGGCATATATTTCGTCGAGCTCTTCCACGCTTTCTTCAACATCAGGAAATATGGCCATTATCTCATCTTGCGTGATAAAACCTTGGGATTTGCCTTTTGCGAAGAGCTCCTCTTGCTTTTTCTGAATTTCCTTTGTCGCAGTTTCCTTGGTAGATTTTATATTTTTTGCTCTTTGTTTATTAGGCTTTGCATTTTTTTTATCAATTTTTTTGACCATTCATCATCCTTTCTGTTTTCTGCTTCTTTAAGCTCTTTTGCCAGACTTTCTCTTTCCCGCCGGAGGTTTAAGGTTTTTATTTTCTTGGCAAGATAGAAAATTTCTTCGGCGATTTCACTCTCACCCAAATTCTCTATTTCCTGCTCAGATCTTAGAAGCAGTACGTTTAAGTATTGTTGCCCTTCCTTATTTTCTTGTTTTAAAAATTTTTTTAAGTCAAATGATTTCTTTGCATTATAGTGTTTTTTGGCCTTGTTGTAAAGGTTAAGCGCCTCGGCATTCTCGAAATCGACGGCCTCTAAGTAGGTAAAAATAAATTCCAAATTTTTGCCATCCGCCAGAGCTATGCCAACAAGCCTGTTCTCTACTTGGTCTCTCAGACTAGCCTTTTTGTTCGCATTTGCCTGTTTGGGCTCTTTTGTTTTTGGGCTTTTAGTTTTTTCGAGGGTTTTGCGGATTTCGCTTTCCCCAACATTAATCTTATCGGCCAATTTTTTGATGTAATGGTCCCTTTCAACAAAATCTTCCAGGTTTTGCAGAAATGATAGATATTCCCTGGTGGCCTTTTTCTTCTTGATAATGTCTGAGATAACTTCTGGCGTGAATAATTTCTCTAGTAAGAAATCCATGACATGCACTGCTTTTTTGCTTGCCTCAATCCACTTCTTTGGGTCTTTTGCCACAACGTCGGCCGGATCTTTGCCTTCGGGGATTTCAATAATTTTTACGTTCATGCCTTTTTGAAGAGCCATTTCAATGGCCCGGCGGGTTGCCATATTGCCTGCAGGATCAACATCAAAGGCAAGTTTTATGTTTGGGCTGAACTTCTTCAAAATATCCAATTGCCTTTCAGTGAGTGCCGTACCGCTTGAAGCGACGACATTTTTCACGCCTGCTTGGTGAGATGCAATAACATCCATATTCCCCTCGACGATTATGGTATGATCCTGTTTTCGGATTCTTTCCTTTGCCTGGTAAATGCCATATAAGATATTCGACTTGTCATAAATGTCAGTAGAAGGAGTGTTTATGTATTTCGGCAGCGAATCATCCAGGACTCGAGCCGAAAAGCCAACCACCCGTCCGCCCGGATTTATGATGGGAAATGTTACTCTGCCACGGAATTGGTCGATAATCTTGCCGTTTCTTTCTTTGGCGACACCGGCGGCAATCATTTCCTTTGTAGAAAAACCTGAATTTTTCAAAATTTTAGTGAGTCCGTTAAATTCATTCTTAGCATATCCCAGGCGGAAATCTGTAATTGTTTTATCAGCCAGTTTTCTCTTTTTCAAATAATTCAAGGCGGCCTTGCCTACAGGTTCGCGCAGATAATCTTCAAAATAGCTGCAAGCTTTTTCGTTTATTTCAAAAAGCTTTTCACGCTTGTCGCTTGCGGCGGTGTCAAACTTTGACTCCAGTTTCACCCCGGCATCCACTGCCAGTTTTTTCAAAGCCTCGACAAACTCCATGCCTTCCGTTTTCATAACAAACGCAAAGATGTCACCACCCTCGTTGCAGCCGAAGCAGTGAAAGATTTGCTTATCGGGACTTACGATAAACGAGGGAGTTTTTTCATTGTGAAAAGGGCATAAACCTTTATAGTTCGCGCCGGTTTTTTTAAGCTGGACCACTTTGCCGATATAGTCGACGATGTCCAGTTTGTCCTTTATTTCCTCAATTTCGTTTGACATAAATTCCTGTCTTATGTCATTCTGAACTTCCTGCCCGTCCGGCAGGCGGGGATTCAGAATCTATACAAATAAATTCTGGATTCCGGATCAACTGATTATATTTTCTAAGGAATAGTCCCTGCCTGCCGGCAGGCAGGCGGAATGACAATTTTAAACTGCTTTAGTCTCGTGATTATAGCAGACTGAAGTTATTTTTTGTAGTTCTTTCTGGCTTCGAAGCTAATTTTTTTGGCGGCTTCAACCTCCGGCTGGTCAAAAGGGTTGACCTCAAAAGCGCGGGAAAGGTAAACGGTAAAGATGTGCAGAAACGCCAGGAAATAGCCAAGATTGTACTCGTCAACTTTGTCGATCTCAAGCAGAACCGCCGGGATTTTCTTGTTTTTGGCATTTTCAAGCGATCCTTGAAGCTCAAAATGCATGTCTTTTGACAGCGGGATGCCGCTAAGTGCGCTCAGATTAATGTCCTTGAGGGCAATATCTTTTATCTCTTCGGCCGCTTTCACCTTCTGGTCTTCTTCAAAATTACTGACTGTTGTGAAGATGCCAATCATATTTTTAGGACCGCCGAAAAATCGCTGGTTTAGGTAATGCTGGCTTTCCGGGCCTTCCGCCGGCAAGACGGTGATGCCCTTGCCTTCTTTGGCGACGCTTTCAGAAATCAGCTGACTGATAATTTCATAAAAGGAAGCCAACTTTTTAGAATAAATCGGCCAAAAGATTTGATCATAGCCTTCGTCGGATAAATCCTTAACGATTAAGGCCAGGCTCTTGGCATAGTTCTTTGGCTTTTGAAATTCCGCGTATGCTTCTTTGGCGCCTCTTCTGATTTCTGAAACATCCAGGCCGCATATCATAGCTGGAAGCAGCGCCACTTCCGAGAGTCCCGAGTATCTGCCGCCGATTTCCGGATGAACGACGATATCAAAGCTCATTTTTTTGGCTATTTGGTTTAAAGGATTATCGCCCTCGCTTGTAATCATGACCATCGGGTAATCCCAGAAACTCATCACATTTTCAAGCACATCGACCGTGGTGCCTGATTTGGAAATGGCGATAACCAAGGAATTTTCGGCCATGCACCTGTCCTTTACATAAAATGTGTAATCGGGGTCAATGGTGTCGACGAAATAAACATTTTTGTCGGAAATGTACATACCCTGAGCCTGCCAAAAGGCTCGAAAAGAACTGATAGAACCGCCCCGAGCCAAAATTATTAAGTTTTTGGTCTTGCCGTATTTGCCGGCGATTTCAACCAACCGGTCCATATCCGGCTGTACTTCAGTGAATTTAAAATCATCTTTCGAGTATGTTTCTATCTCGTCTTTTTTAGGCCTAAGCCCTTGGAAATTAAATTTGATCATTTTCTCCTTGTCATTCTGGCCTGCCTGCCGGCAAGGCAGGTTTGACCAAAATCAAATTCTTAATGAATAAATCTTACCACAAACATTTCTCTATAAAAAGCCAAGAGGCGAGTCTTGCGACTCGCCCAACTGCATTGGCCATTACCTAATGAAGATCAGAAACTATGCCCCGTAGGCAGGTCTCTGCTGAAGCTTCAGAAGCAGTGCACGAAGAGCTGTGGCTTTCCTCGCATCCTCCCGAAGAAGATTAACCTCTCCTTCCAGCCTGCTCACTTTATGTACAAGCCTGCTGGCCTTTTCGTCGAGAGTTTTATTGTCGAGATAGATCACAAGTGAGTCCCGATCGTTGAGCCCTTCATAGTCCGGCTGGGCCGTCAGCTCCAGTATACCTCCATTCTCGTGCTCCTTTGGAAGCGCTGCGATAAAAATATCTGTCAATGTCATTCCCCCCGGAATTTCCGCCTTAGAGACGGAAACTTTCCGCGCTTCAAGCAGAGCATAACGGAGAAATAATACCCTCATAGAAAGATCGCAGCTCTTGGTCTCCAGTTTCCTATTGTCAGCAATGACGTTTTTTCTGATGAGCAACAGAGCCCAAATAAAAAGCGCTGCGCAAATAAAAGCACTGACACCACAATAGCCCAGGTTAGGTAAGCCCTTTCATAAGGTGACATATCTCCTCCAATTCAATTGTAAGCAGGAACAATGCTTGGAAATTATAACATTATATTATTAAATGGTCAAAATTTTTTCCATCCATAACAAAAACTCACCCATTTTCAGAGTGAGTTTTTAAAGAAAGGGATTCCTCGACTTGTTGTCCGGCGGTTGCCGGATCGCTCAGAATGACAGGGAAAGGGGGCAAGTTTTTAGTCTGTAATTTTTTTCATTTCTTATGACTCAAAGACAAACTAAACAAAATCCATATGTTGCACTAGCCTAAACCGGTTTAGTGTAGTGGTTTGAAAATTGATGTTTTAGTAATTCATTAGAAATTAGAAATTGTGAATTGAAAATTTAAAAAAAGCCCCTTGCGAGGGCTTTTTTATCTAGTATCCCATGCCCGGCATTCCGCCGCCGGTTGGAAGCTCCGGTTTCTCCTTTTCCGGGAGTTCTGCCACGACTGCTTCTGTTGTTAAGAATAGTGCGGATACAGAAGCCGCATTTTGCAACGCGCTTCGGGTAACTTTAGCCGGATCGACGATACCTGCCTTTATCATATCTTTATAGTCGTCCTTGGCAGCGTCATAGCCGATACCTTTTGCTCTTTTCTGCACCTCGTCAACAACAACCGAACCTTCCTTACCGGCGTTAAGCGCGATTTGCCTCAAAGGTTCTTCCAAAGCTCTTTGCAATATTCTAATTCCGGTTTCGACGTCTTTGTCGCCTTTCAATTTCGCTAATCCCGGTGCGATATCGACAAGCGCCACGCCGCCGCCGGGAACGATGCCTTCCTCTACCGCCGCTCTTGTTGCGGCCAGCGCGTCTTCTATTCTGTGCTTTTTCTCATTTAGCTCGACTTCCGTTGCGGCGCCGACTTTAAGTACCGCAACACCGCCTGCCATTTTTGCCAAACGTTCCTGCAATTTTTCCTTATCCCAATCGCTTGAGCTTTTTGCAATCTGGTTCTTAATCTGGGTTACTCGAGATTTTATCTCTTTCGGATCACCTTGCCCCTCGATGATGGTGGTATTGTCCTTGTCGGCGATAACCTTTCGGGCGCTTCCCAGGACATTCAACTCCGCATCCTCAAGCTTAAGTCCGAGTTCGTCGGAAATGATCGTGGCACCCGTCAAAACGGCGATGTCGGCGAGCATTTCCTTCTTTTTGTCGCCAAACCCCGGAGCTTTCACTGCCAAGGCATTGAATATCCCGCGCAGCTTATTTACGACTAATGTTGCCAGCGCCTCGCCTTCTACGTCATCGGCGATAATAACCAAATCTTTCTTGCCGGCTCCGGCCATTTTTTCAAGCAGGGGAACAATTTCGTTAATTGAAGATATTTTCTTGTCAGTAATCAGAATTTCCGGATGTTCATAGACGGCTTCCATACGGTCCGCATCGGTAATCATGTGCGGCGCGATGTAACCGTTGTCAAACTGCATACCCTCGACAACCTCCTTTTCCATGCCGAGAGTTTGGGCTTCCTCGACGGTGATTACGCCGTCTTTGCCGACTGTGTCCATAGCGTCGGCGATTAAGCTTCCGATTTCCGTGTCAGCTGCTGATATGGAGGCCACTTGGGCAATCTCTTCTCTGGTTTTGATTTCTTTCTTGGTTTTTGCAATCTCAGACACTACGTAATCTGTCGCTTGCTCTATTCCCTTTTTAATTTCCATCGGATTGGCGCCGGCAGTCACATTTTTTAAGCCTTCTGTTACGATGGCTTGGGCTAAAACCGTGGCTGTGGTGGTGCCGTCTCCGGCAACATCATTTGTCTTTGAGGCAACTTCCTTGACCAGTTGCGCCCCCATATTTTCGTAGATATCTTCAAGGTCGATTTCTTTTGCGATAGTGACACCGTCATTTGTAATGGTCGGCGCGCCGTATTTCTTATCCAAAACGACATTTCTGCCTTTCGGTCCGAGGGTGGTTTTGACGGTGTTTGCCAGTTTATCGACGCCGTCTTTTAATTTCTTTCGTGCATCTTCTGAAAATCTGATTTCTTTAGACATGTTATGTCCTCCTGCTAATTACTAATGATACTAATCTACTAATTCCATCCTGTCATTCTGGCTTGGCCAGAATCATTTTTTTGGGATTGATTAATTGGGATTTGAAATTATGAAATAATTGCTAAAACTTCTTTTTCCCTTACAATTAAATATTCATTTCCGTTAATTTTGACTTCTGTGGCGGCGAATTTTCCCAAAATAATAGTATCGCCAACTTTTACTTCCTCGACGTCTTTGCCTACTGCGATAACTTTGCCCTGCTCCGGCTTCTCTTTTGCATTGTCGGGTATGACAATTCCGCCAGCGGTCTTCTCGCTTGCTGCTTGGCGTTCCACAATAATTTTGTAGCCCAATGGTTTTAGTTTTGCCATATAATATTCTCCTCAAATTCGTCATTCTGAAACAAGGAAGAATCTCTGGATCCTTCGTTTCACTCAGGATGACATTTAATAATATTTTAGTTCAAATTAGCACTCTTACCCCCACGAGTGCTAAATCAATATAACAAAGCGTAAAATCTTTGTCAATATTTTCATAATTGTCATTCTGGCTTGTCCAGAATCAAGGATATATGCGCTTTAGATTCTGGAGTCCTTCGTCCCCAGAATGACAGATAGGCAGTTTAGTCCCCTAGTTCTTCTTCTACCTTGGTGCAGCCGCGAATCAATGCTTTATAAATGTCAGCCACAAACTCTGTTGGCAGCCCTAGCTTTTCTGCTTTTTCGACTTGCTTACCGATCACAACCTTTTCCCTCTCGGCGTCATAAATCGGTTTTCCAAGCGCGCTTTTGGCCTTTACGACTTCCCTTGCAAGATCGACGCGCTCGACAATTAAATCGAAAATTTGATTATCAATTTTGTCGATCCCGTCTCTTATATCGTTTAATTCCATAATTCAATTATAATTCGTCATTCTGGCTTGTCCAGAATCTATTAAGATTTTAATAGGTCGTTACACTAATACATATTAGTGTAACGGAAGGATTTCCAAATACACTAAACCAGTTTAGTGGACCAAAGCCTAATGTTTACTAATGTGCCTTTCCCTGCTATATTTATAGCCATGAGCAATAAGAAAAGAGTTTTTTCAGGCATTCAGCCAAGCGGCGATCTTCATATCGGCAACTATCTGGGCGCCATCGTGAATTGGGTTCGCGGGCAAGACGCGCACGATAACATCTTTTGTATTGTCGACCTTCACGCCATAACTGTTCCTCAGGATCCAAATAAATTGAAGGCAAATACCATGGAGCTTGCCAAAGTTCTCCTGGCCTCCGGCATTGACCCGAAGAAATCCACACTTTTTGTCCAATCAGAACGGCCGGAACACTCTGAAATGGCCTGGATCTTGAATTGCTTTACACGTATGGGTGAACTGAAAAAAATGATTCAGTATAAGCAGAAATCTGGGCTAGATGTTAATTTGCATGTGTTAAGGCAATTTGTACAAGAAAAAATAAGAGAAGAATTGGTAAAAAATTATAAATTGCCGAGTCAAGAAGGACCTTTTGATGGGTTGAAGATGGAACTAACCATCCAGAAACAATTAGACCAAATAGTGAATAAAGGTCTGGTTGATGACATTCTGGATGGAGTTATTGATAAACTTGAGGGTGTATCAACTGTTGGGCTTTTTGACTATCCGGTACTTATGGCCGGAGATATCTTGCTGTACGACACCGAGGAAGTGCCGGTTGGCGAGGACCAGAAGCAGCACGTTGAAATCGCTCGCGATATTGCCCAAAGATTAAATAAGCGAGTCGGCAAAGTTGTGGTTGTACCGCAACCGGTGATTAAAAAAGAGGGTGCTCGCATCATGAGCCTTACTGATCCGACCAAGAAGATGTCCAAAAGCGACCAGAACGAAAACAGCTATGTGCTTCTTCGCGACGATGCCGAAACGATTCGCAAGAAATTTGCCCGTGCGGTCACAGATTCCGACAATAAAATTAAATTCGATAAAGAAAAGAAACCTGGCATTTCAAATCTCTTAAACATTATGTCAGTTTGTACCGAAATTCCGATTTCCGATCTCGAAAAGAAGTATGCAAGCTCAAATTACGGCCAGTTTAAAGCTGATGTTGCCGAATGTGTGATCGAAATGTTAAAACCCATTCAAGCAAAACTTGCCGAGTACGATAAAAATGAAGATAAAGTTCGCAAAATTCTCGCCGATGGCGCCGAAGCGGTCGCGCCTCGCGCAAAAGACACATTGTCCCGCGTCAAAAAGGCCGTCGGTCTAGGCCTCTAGTTTGCAAGGGTCCGACCCTTGCAGCGGAATAACCCTAGTTCTCGATTAAATCAACCACCTCTTTTAGTTTTTCATCAACTAGTTTTTGGCTTTTTGCCTCAAGGAAGACCTTGAGCAGAGGCTCGGTGTTTGAAGCTCTGGCATTAAATCTCCAATCCGGATATTCGACCGAAACCCCGTCGATGTGCTCGATTTTAGCGTCGGCATATTTCTTTTCGATTTCCTTTAGTTTCTCGGGAATTCCTTCTTCTTTTCGGATTAGCTTGAATCCGTTTGGGTATTTATTTCTCAGGTAGTTTGCCAAATCTGACATCTTTTTGCCGGAAGTGCTTAGCTTTTTTAACATTAAAAGAAACGGCACCATCCCGTTATCGCAATACCAATAATTCTTGAAGTAAAAATGCCCTGATGTTTCCCCGCCGAAAATGGCATCTTCTTTTTTCATTCGCTCTTTAATGAACGGATGCCCCACCTTATTTACCAGAGGCACACCTCCGGCAGCTGTGACTCTGTCTATTGCCGGCCAGATGAGGGTTGTGTCAAATACGATTTTTGACTTCGGGTGCTGATCAAGCATTGCCTCTGCCAGAATAGCTGTGGCATAGCAGCCCATCACAAACTCACCGTTTTCATCCAGGAAAAGGCATCTGTCGGCATCAGCGTCCCACATGGCGGCAAAAGCAGCGCCGGACTTTCTGACCAGCTCACCGGTTTCCTTCTGGTTTTCAAGTTGTGAAGGGTCGGGCTGGCCTTTCGGAAAAGTGCCGTCAGGCTCAAAGTTTAGCTTGACTAGCTCAAGGTTTAGTTTTTTCGCAATATGCTCAATCATTTCTCCCGCTGCCCCGAAATTTGGATTGACCACCACTTTCATCGGTTTGATTTTTGATGTGTCAACGAGCGAGAAAACCTTTTTCAAGTAATCTGCTTTTATTTCCAACTTTGTAACTTTGCCAAGCGCGCTACTCTCCGGGAACTTTCCGGCAAGCGCGATATCCCGGATTTCCGCCAGGCCGCTATCTATCGAAATTGGCGCCGCATTTTCGCGGTAAAGCTTCATGCCGTTATATTCAGCCGGATTGTGGGAAGCAGTCACAACGATGCCCCCGTCCAGATTATAATTTCCCGTAGCAAAGACTATCATGTCGCTTGTGATAAGGCCGACATCAAAAACCTCCACGCCCATTTCAGTAAGCCCCCTCTTTACTTCCTCAAAAAGAGGTTTGCTTGAAGTGCGCACATCATAGCCGAGTGCTACCTTTTTGGGCTTTAGCCAGGCGGCATATGCTTTGGCTATCTTGTAGGCTGCTTCTTCGTTAATTTCCTCGGGATAGAGCGCTCTTATGTCATAAGCTTTAAAAATCTTGGGATTAATGCTTGATTGCGTGGGCATTTATTTTACCTTTCTTTTCTTTAAATTTTTTAACAAATCTGAAACGATTTTTCTTTCATTCCACCCGGTTCTTTTGCCACCCATAATTCTATATTTTTGGTGGCCTATACCAGTGATAATGACGATATCCTCAGGGCGCGCAATTAAAAGCGCCTCCTTGATAGCGGCAAATCTATCCGGTACTATTTTGACCTTTTTTTGCAGTTTTTGAGGCACACCCGCATATATTTCTTGAATAATCTTCTCTGATTTTTCACCGTATGTTTCATCATCGGTAATGATGGCAATGTCTGTCAGATGAGCTGCCACCCTTCCCATTTCAGGTCTTTTTCCCCTATCTTTATCCCCCGTTGCTCCAAAAACGCTGATTATCCTGCCTTTTGAAAATCTGCGAAGCTCGGTGTAGACCTTCTCTTGGGCATCCGGGGTGTGGGCGTAGTCCACAATGACTTGGAACTTCTGTCCTTCCTCAATTTTTTCAACCCGGCCCTTTGTTCCGGCAAAATTTTTGAAAGCCTTTGCCATAATTTCCGGCTTTATGCCGTATGCAAGACCGACGCAAAATGCCGCCAGCTCGTTGTAGACATTAAATTCCCCTATCGTCTTTGTTGTGACACCGGTGATAGTTGCTCCATTTTCAATTTGGTAGTTTATACAGCTTGGCAAGTGTTCAATATTTTTTGCTCGCACAGAGCCGTTTTTTATACCGTAAGTCATTTTTTCACCTGCTTTGAAACCGGAGAAATACGGCGCTTCTTTATCGTCGGCATTGACTATGCTTACTCTCTTGGTCTTCTTGAAATTGAAGGGACTGTCCAGTTTGGCAAACAGTTTGCCTTTGGTGTTTCGATAGTTTTCCATCGTTTTGTGGAAGTTCAAATGTTCGGGCGAAAGATTGGTGTAAACCGCCGCATCAAAAGGTATGCCAAAGATTCGGTACCAGGCGATCCCTTCGCTTGCTACCTCGATAACCGCATATTTGCAATTTTGCCGAACCATTTGGCGCATCAGTTTGTGGGTTTTCCATCTGCCTAGGGTTGTGCGGTTTGTGACGTTGTCGTATCTCTTCCCGGCAATTTCTATAGACACTGTTGATATCATGCCCACCAACTCATTAGATTCCTTTAGAATCCTTGCGATAAGATCGCACGTTGTGCTTTTGCCGTTTGTGCCGGTAACTCCGATGACGATCAGTTTATATCCCGGAAAACGATACAATACATTGCCGGTTACAGCGAGAAGGAAATGGTATGCCGGTTGGAAAAACAAGAAAACCGGCTTGGGAATAATTTTTTTAATTAATTTCAATAACTTTTCCATGTGATAAATGTGACTTATTGTAACTTGTGGTTGCTTTTTGTGGCTTATTGTCTATTAGCCCCTATAAGCAACGATTAGTCCCAATTAGTCCCTTGTTAGTTACATTATCTTTTCAAAACCTTTCTAACTCTGTTTGCCGCAGAAAGCAGGCGGTAATAATTTTTGTCAAATGCCATATCGTATGCGCCGCTAAAATGAAGGGCCTCTCCACCAAAACCCTTTTTAAATCTGGTGACGCCTGCCCACGAATGATTTTTTGCGCCATCTGGCGCTATGCCCCAAAAATCATAAATCTTGCAGCCCTTTTTCTTTGCGTCTTGGATAGCCGCCCACTGAAGCGCGTAAGTTGGCATCAGTTCCCTCTTTTCATTCCCCGAGGCGCCGTGCAAGTATGTTGCGACTTGGCCGTAGAAAGAAACCAAAATCGCCGCCAAAGGCTCACCTTCGTATTCTGCGATATAAAGTTTCAGCACATTTTTGCTGCTTAAAACCTCAAACATCTTTTTGTAGTATTCAAACTCATGCCCCTTGTACCCTCCCCTTTTTTCCATTTCCAAAGTGAGGTTATAGAAAATCTTGATATCATTTAGACTTTTCCCCTGGCGCACTTTGACGTCCTTTCTTGACGCCAAGTTGATGTTGTATCTCCACTTCGGCTTCATTTCGGCTAGAATTTTTTCTTCAGGTTTTGTGATATCTAAAACGAGAGTATTTTCGGGTGAGGATTGTGCTGATAGCGGTGCGTGTTTTGCGATTTTTCTAAAACCGAACTTATAAATATCAACCTGACCTAAAGAATAAGGCTCTATTCGGTAAAATACAGCATTCTCTTCTTTGGCAAGAGACTCGACTTTTCTGAAGAATACTTTCAAGTCCTTCAGCTTCACTTTTGAATCAGCAATCGGTCCTCGAGGGGAATAAAAATAATACTTATCTCCCCTTCCTTTGTCATTCCCGTCCTCCTTCGCAGAGCTTCGGGCGGATAAACTCCGGCGGGAATCTATTTTTGAAAATAAATTTCGCCCAATCAAAGGATATTTGATGACCAAGGCTTCCACATGATCACTTTTGATTAAAAATGATTTGCGCTTCAGATCTGCCTGAAAATCAGCCCAAACGCCGGACTGAAAAAGGTTATTTGACTTCTTTGCCAGAATACTCAGCATTTCCATAGGACCCATTTAAGCACAAATTAACGTATAAATACAGGGAAAAATTTGATATAATCTTCACTGTTATGAATATTTTAGCTATAGAATCGAGCTGTGACGAGACAGCGGCTGCAGTTGTGAGTGACGGTCGGAATGTTTTATCGAATGTGGTCGCTTCGCAAGTTGATCTTCATGCCAAGTATGGCGGTGTGGTGCCGGAGGTAGCGGCGCGGGTTCATGTACAGGCCATTATTCCAACGATCAAGGAGGCTTTAAATGCGGCAAAACTGGATTGGCCCCAGATCGACGCTATCGCCGTAACCCAAGGACCGGGACTTGTTGGAAGTTTGATTGCCGGGATCGAAACGGCAAGGACACTTGCAATTTTAAAGGACAAGCCGCTAATTGCCGTGAATCATCTCGAAGGACACGTGTATGCGAATTGGATTGTTGGCAAAATTTCCAATTTCCAATCAGCAATTTCCAATCAAATTCAAAATAAAAAAAGTCATTCTGAGGCAATGAAGAATCCCAACCTCAATACCCAATACCCAATACACAATACTGTCCCGCAATTTCCTCTCGTGGCCCTAGTAGTTTCGGGTGGGCATACAATGCTAATTTACATGAAAAGGCATTACAATTTTCAAATTGTGGGAGCAACCCGCGATGATGCTGCCGGCGAAGCTTTCGACAAGGTTGCAGCACTGCTTGCCCTCCCCTACCCCGGCGGGCCGAATATTAGCAAATTAGCAGAGAATGGTAACGCTGATAAATATGAATTTCCTGTTATAGATCTCACTCCCGAACCAAAACGCGGCAAAGATGGCTTTCTCGTTTACCCCAAACCCAGCCTCGACTTTTCACTCTCCGGCCTCAAAACGTCTGTTTTGAATATTGTAAAACAATGCCAATCCCACACCGGGTGTGGGATTGAGAGCAAAACAAAAGCGGATATTGCCGCCTCTTTTCAGAAAACTTTGGTCGATACCCTAGTTCAAAACAACCAGAGAGCGATAGCCCAGTACAAACCAAAATCATTCATATTGTCCGGAGGCGTGGCGGCCAATCCCCTTTTGCGCTCAGGGCTAGAAAAATTATGCAAGGAATTGAAGGTTGAGTTTCACATGCCCGATTTAAATTATTGCACCGATAATGCGGCCATGATCGGTGCCGCCGCATACTACAAACAGAAGGAATTTGGCTTTATCGAGCCAAGAAGCCTAGTAGCTAACCCAAATCTGAAACTAACTTAGAACTTGACTTTTTCTTCATTTCAAGTAAAATTAGGTCAAATATGAAAAGGCGTTTGAGCAAGGATTAATGTCACCTTGCAAGCTGCAGGAAGATCCGGCAACCGCCGGAGTAGAACCTGCCGGGAAGCTCCGTTAAGCAAAATGAAGTGCCACGTGGAATTGGGGTGGTACCTCCGGTAAATACCGGACCCCAAGAGCGGGCTTTTTTATTTTAGGAAAGGCGAAAATGCAGAAGAAATATGATTTCAAGGAAAGAGAAGAACATTGGAGAAACTTCTGGGAAGAAGAAGGCATTTATCGCTTTGATGAGAGCTCAAACAAGCCAATCTACTCAGTAGACACTCCCCCGCCTTATGTTTCAGCCGAGCACCTTCATGCGGGCCACATAATGAGCTATTCACAAGCTGAATTCATTGTCCGCTACAAGAGGATGAAGGGTTTCAATGTTTACTATCCGATGGGATTTGATGATAATGGCTTGCCAACCGAAAGATTTGTTGAGAAAAAATACAATATAGACAAGTCAAAAATCTCAAGAAAAGAATTTGTCGAAAAATGCCTTGAGGAAACCAAAATCGGCGCAAAGAACTACCAAGACTTATGGCGATCAATAGGGATTTCGGTGGATTGGAGCAAAACTTACAGCACAATCAACCAGCATTGCCAGAGGCTGTCGCAATGGTCATTTCTGGATTTATATAAAAAAGATAAAATTTATCGCAAGGAAGCGCCCGTACTTTGGTGTACGCACTGCCAAACGGCCATCTCGCAAGCCGATCTGGAAGCCGAAGAGCGCAAAAGCAAGTTTTACTTCATTAAAGCCAAAACTGACGATGGGGGAGAGCTAACTTTTGCCACAACCCGTCCGGAGATGCTGCCGGCTTGCATGGGTATGAGCGTTAACCCGACCGATAAAAGGTACAAGGATTTAATCGGAAAAAAGGCGATATTGCCTTTGACAAAGCAAAAAGTATATATTTACGCCGACGAAAATGTGGATCCCAAGATGGGGACAGGGGTTGTGTACTACTGTTCGTTTGGCGGCCATGACGACATCGAGTGGCTTACCGAACATCCTGACGCAAAACCCGTGCACATGCTTGATACCGATGGCAAATTCAATGAAAAGGCCGGAAAATACGCCGGTTTGAAGATTTGTGATGCAAGAGAAAAAATTGTCGAAGACTTAAAGAGGGCCGATGCGCTAGAAAAAGTCGAAGATAGAGAAAATGTAACCTTTACCCATGAACGATGCGGCACTGACGTAGAATACATAATGACCAAAAACTGGTTTATTGATATTTTAAGCGCCAAAGAAGAACTGCTCAAGAAGGGACGGGAGCTAAGCTGGTATCCGACAAACATGAAGCAGCTTTATGAAAGCTGGGTAGAGGGCCTCAAATGGGATTGGTGCATTTCCCGGCAGCGCTACTACGGTGTTCCTTTTCCTGTGTGGTACTGTAAAAAATGCGGTGAAGTTATATTGCCGGATGAAAAGGATCTACCAGTTGATCCGACTAGCGATATGCCCCAAAGACCTTGTCCAAAGTGTAAAAGTACGGAATTTGAAGCTGAAAATGATGTTATGGACACTTGGATGACCTCATCGCTAACACCAAAAATCGGCGCTACGCTAGTTCAGGACGAGAAGATTCAAGGAAAATTATACCCATCAAGTTTAAGGCCTCAGGCTTTTGAGATTATCCGAACCTGGCTTTTTTATACCGTTGTTAAGTCGCTTTATCATGACAATTCAGTTCCCTTTACAGATGTTATGATCTCGGGGCATGGTTTAGATGAGCATGGCCGAAAAATCTCAAAGAGGCTCAAAAACTATGTAAATCCGCACGATATTGTAGAGCAGTACGGTGCTGATGCGCTTAGGTACTGGGCAACGGGCGCAACCCTGGGCGGTAATATGCGTTGGAATGAAGAGGAGATAAAGAAGGGAAAGAAAACAGTTACCAAGCTTTGGAATGCCTCCAAGTTTGTAATCGGGTTCCTGGAGAGTGAAAATATTGAAAATCCAGCCGAAAATGAGCTTGAAGATGCTGACAAATGGATACATGACAGGCTTATGAGTACTATTGGATATTGTGAGAGATACTTTGATAATTATGAATATTCCAAGGCCAGAAATGAAGTAGACGGTTTCTTCTGGAATGACTTTTGTGATTATTATCTGGAATTTATCAAATATCGTGTTTATGGAAACAATAAACAAAGCAAAAATGCCGCATTATATATGGTTTCGAAGGTTTTAAGTTCTATTTTAAAACTGTATGCGCCAATTCTACCTTTCATAACAGAGGAAATATACCAAAATTACTTCAAAAACATCGATAAAGATAAAAGCATCCACCTTGCAAGCTGGCCGGAAAAAGAAGATTTATACGGAAAATCAAAAGAATTTGAAAGAATTTTGAAACTTGTAGATCAAATCCGCACCCATAAAACCAAGCAAGGAATTTCTATCGGAAAAGAAATCCCGGAATATAAAACGAAAGAGAAATTGGCTGACTCACAAAAAGAATTCTTGGAAAAGACCCAAAGAGTCGAGAAGGTTATAAGTCTGTAAGGTTTCACAACGTTAGGCGTTGTTTCACGTGAAACAAATGTTTTGTCATTCTGAACTTCCTGCCCGTCCGGCAGGCGGGGATTCAGAATCTATATAAAATTATCTGGATTCCGGATCAAGTCCGGAATGACAGCAGTCTTGTGGAAAAACAATAATCTGAAAAATTTGTCAAATTTGTGCTCAAAATAAAACTTTTTGAGAACAAGCTGAGCTAGGATACGTTTTTATGCACAGCTTGTAGACAGAAAAATAAAGAACTAAGGAACGGAATAACAGAATAACGGACAAACGGATACTATACCAATTTCATCATTTTAGCTCGCCCGTCTAATAGGTTGTCATTCCGGCTTGACCAGAATCGTATTGATCTTTTTTGAATCCGGACAAACCGGAATGACTCTATGGCCCAAGAGTGTTATACTGATTATATGAAGAAAAAGAAGATAATAATCTTGTCATTAATTCCGATTTTACTTGTTGGATTATCGACTGGTTATTTTCTTTGGGCAAGTGGTAGGGCTGATTATTATGCAGATGTTTCACGTGAAACAAACGATAAACAAGCAAAGATATTGGCTCTAGAAAAGTCTGTTGAATTGTATTCAAAACCTGACAATATTATTACCCTTGCCGATCTCTATGTTTCTATCGGCAGGGACGATCTTGCGGAGAAAATCATGGTGGGTAGGGGAGAGGTTCAAATTTTAAACAAATTAGGAAATTTGTATCTAGATGAAAATAAGGCCCAAGAAGCAGAAGATGTTTTTACAAAGGCAAAAAATAAAAATTTAAACCCAGATTCATTAAAGGGCCTTGTTCTGTCTCAGCTTCAAAAAGGCGATAGGGGAGAGGCTGAAAATTACTTAAGTCAGCTTTCTGCCCTAGATTCAGATTCAAGCAACTGTTATGCCGCCTTTGTTTATTTGAATAACTTCAAAAAAGCCGAAAATGCTTTTGGGAAAGTAAAAGGTTGTAATATTTTCGGAATAGATAAGTATTTTGCCAAGCGCAAAGATACTCAAAGCCCTCTTTACGTAAAGCTGGAAGCAGCAAATTTCTATTACGAGCACAATTATCTGCAATTGGCACTGAGTGACACGCTAGCCTTAGAGAGAGAAAAAGATAATTATCGAGATGCTTATATTCTTAGCTCAAAGATTTATGAAAAAATGGGCGATCAGAGCAAGGCAAGTGAACAAGGTAAAAAAGCAGCCGAGATAGATCCTGCATTAAACTTAATGAATTAGAACCCGTGAATCCTTTAGCCTGCCATAAATCAGAATGTGTTGTCATTCCGACCTGTCTGTCCGGCAGGCGGGCCGACACCACGTGAGTTGCGAGCGGAGGAATCTCTTGAACTTTATTTAAATATTTTAAGGGATCCTTCGACTCCGCTATCGCGGAGTTTCTCCGCTTCGTAGCTTTGCGAAGGCGAGCTCGGGATGACAGAGGTTAGATTCACGAATGAAAACTGGTTGACTACACAACGCTTTTTTGCTAAAATATAGCTTCGTGATAGGAAAATTTTTGAATTGCCTTGAAGATAGGGCTGTTCAGTGGTAAAATAGTATGGCGATACAAATAGTATTTGCTAATCAAGGAGTAATAATGGCTTTACAAAAGGAAGAAAAAGAAAAAGTAATCGAAGATGTCCAGACACATGAAAAGGATACCGGATCGCCGGAAGTTCAGATTGCTATTTTTACCGAAAAGATAAAAAAGCTTACCGATCATCTTAAGACTCACAAGAAAGATAACCACTCAAGGCGCGGGCTTTTGAAAATGGTTTCCAAAAGGCGAAAACTGCTTGATTACCTTATGAATACGAACAAGAAGCGATATGCCGAAGTGGTGAAGAAACTTGGACTTAGGAAGTAGCTCCAAGTTTCAGTATTGGGTATTGAGTATATAGTATTGAGAGTCATTCTGGCTTGTCCAGAATCCTGTAGAAATAGATCCTGGCCAAGCCAGGATGACGGACAAGAAGGATCCGAGTGACAAAAAAAGAACATTAATAAAATAAAAATATTGTCATTCTGAGCGGAGCCGAAGAATCCCTTGAAAGAGTTACTAAGATTATAAGTTGGCAAGTTGCTAAAGGAAAAATGGATTTCTCCACGGAGTTTATCCGTTCCGAAGGCGGAGTCGAAATGACAGCAAGAGAACATTAATAAATTAAAACGGAATTTTGGTCGGGTAAGATGAGTAAATAGCATGCTATTAGCTCCTTGAACTCGTTTGAAATCTCCGTTTTGGAAAGGGTCCGGCAGCTGCCGGATAGAAAGGAAAAAATGGAGAAAGGAAAATCTCTGGGAAAAGTCCGTGTTGATGCAAAATCAGACGGTAAAGAATTTAAATTTGAAACAGGCAAACTAAACAAGTTTGCAAGCGGATCGTGTGTAGTATCGAGCGGCGATTCTATTGTTATGGCAACGGTCGTGGTCTCGGAAGGAATAAAGGAAGGCATCGACTACTTCCCTCTTTCAGTTGATTTCCAGGACAAATGGTACGCGACCGGTAAAATTTCCGGTTCCAGGTTTGTGAAGCGTGAAGGCCGGGGATCAGAGCTTGGTATTTTGCGCTCACGCATGATTGATAGGCCAATCCGGCCGATGTTCCCGAAGGGATACATGAACGAAGTGCAGGTTATTGTTACTCCCCTTTCTATGGATTTGGAAATAGACCCCGTTGTTTTGGGTATGAACGCAGCTTCAGCTTCTCTGATGCTCAGTGGCGCGCCCTTCGAGGGGCCGATAAGTGCCGCCAGGGTTGGCCGGGTTGACGGAAAACTCATACTAAACCCAAGCTACGAGGAAATGGAAAAATCAGATCTTGATATTTTGGTTGCCGGCACGAAGGAAGCCATTACGATGATTGAAGGCGGCGGAGATCAAGTTTCTGAAGACATTGTTGCAGGGGCGCTTGAGTTTGCCCACAAAGGCATGCAGCCTTTGATTGAAGCTCAAGAAAAACTCATTAAAGAAATGAAGGTGAAAGCGCGCGAGTATGAACTGAATAAGCCTCATGAAGGCGCCTATCTTGCCATTACCAAATACCTGGAAGACAAGCTTGGTGAGGCAGTCAGACATCAGGACAAGATGGCTCGAAACTTAATTATCAACGAGCTGGAAGACGTGGTTCATGAGCAATTCAAAGAAGAATTTGAGGAAGAGGAAATCTCTCTTGTGTTTGATAAGGTTATCAAAGAAGAAGTGAGAAAGGTAATACTTGAGGAAGGCATCCGTCCGGACCACAGGAAAATGGACGAAGTTAGGGCGCTGTCTGCTGAAGTTGGGTTACTACCGAGAACCCACGGAAGCGGCCTTTTCACTCGCGGCGAAACACAGATTCTTTCCATTACCACTCTCGCCTCTCCATCAAAAGCGCAGATGATCGACTCAATGGATCAGGATTTCAACAAGCGATACATCCATCATTATGTAGATACGGGCGCTTCGTACGGTGATATCAAACGGCTTGGCCCGGGAAGGCGCGCCATCGGCCACGGATTTCTGGCAGAAAAAGCGCTTGAACCGGTTTTACCCAAGGAAACAGACTTTCCTTACACTATTCGCGTTGTCAGTGAAATCTTATCCGAAAACGGCTCATCCTCAATGGGTTCGGTCTGCGGCTCATCGCTGGCTCTTATGGATGCGGGCGTGCCTATCAAAGCGGCTGTTGCCGGCGTGGCCATGGGACTTATGACTGAAGGCGGCGATCTTTCCAAAAAATACGTCATTCTGACCGACATTCAAGGAGCGGAGGACTTTGCCGGCGATATGGACTTCAAGCTGGCGGGCACTAGAGGCGGCATGACCGCCATCCAGATGGACATCAAGGTCAAAGGCCTCACCCATGCGTTTTTGGTCGAGGTTATAAAGCGCGCCAAGGACGCCAGACTTCAGATCCTGGACGCTATGGACAAAGCCATTTCTGAGCCTCGAGGCGACCTTTCCGGTTACGCGCCGAGACTGACTACACTACACATCAATCCCGAAAAAATCCGCGATGTTATCGGCAAAGGCGGAGAAATGATTAATAAAATTATTGCCGAATGCAGTGTCGAAATCGATATCGATGATGACGGGAATGTGGTTATTGCCGCCGTAAATGGTGAAAACGCCCAGAAAGCTATCGATTGGATCAAATCAATCACCGCCGAACCGGAAATCGGCAAGGTTTATAAAGGCAGAGTGGTTAAAATCATGGACTTCGGCGCCTTCGTCGAGTTCATGCCTGGTAAAGAAGGCCTGGTCCACATATCCCAAATTTCCCAAGAGAGAGTGAACAAGGTGACGGATGTATTGAAAGAAGGGCAAGAGGTAGACGTTAAACTTGTCGAAATCGATTCGCAAGGCCGCAACAACCTCTCTATGAAAGCAGTGAAGAAATAAAGCTTCAAATAAAAAAGACCCACCTCAAGGGTCTTTTTATATTGTCATTCCGGACTTGATCCGGAATCCAGGCCTTATTTAATAGATTCTGAATCGAGTTCAGAATGACAGAGGTAGTGTATAATATAAGCTATGAAAATAGCGGTTTTTAGCGATGTGCATGACAACTTAGAGCGCTGGCGGGAAGCGGCGGAGATTATTAAAGCTGAAAGAGTTAAAATTGGCTTTTGCTGCGGGGATATTGGCGATTTAGACACAGTGAGCGAAGTGGCAAAGTCATTTGAAATTCTTTACTTAAACTTGGGGAACTTAGATTTTGAATTGAAAAATGGACTGGATTCCCGCCGGAGTTTATCCGCCTGCCCAGATGGTACTGATAAAGGCGAAAGGGATTCCTCGGCTTGTTGCTCCGCGAAGTCGCTCGGAATGACAAAGGAGGGCGGGAATGACAGGGGTGGTGGACTCTTTCCGGAGAATGTGGTTTTTGCCCCGGATTTCGGCGAAGTCGTGCTTGAAAAGCGTAAAATTGCCTATGTCCATAACAATCGAAAGGCTAAAGAATTAGCCGAGTCCGAACGATACGACACCGTATTCTACGGCCACACTCACACTCCTTGGGAGGAACAGATTGGCAAAACCCAATTGATTAATCCCGGAGAAGTAGCCGGCCAGTTCGGCCGCGCCAGTTTTGCCGTTTTTGACCTAAAAACCCTAAAAGCCGAGCTCAAAATCCTAAAATAAATCTTCTATCTTGTGCTACAATGTGCTTATGGAAAATGCAGAAAGACATATAACCCCGGAAATTACAGAGTCAGGTCCAAACTTGACTCTGCTTCGAGGCGGTCAAGCAGAGCAATCTGAGCAAGGTGAAGCCAACGTACTGCTTGAGACATTAGAAAAAGAAGGTTTTCTTGAAATCCATAAAGAGGGTGGCAAAGAATACAAAGTTTTAGATGTGGAGGCGCTCAAGGAAACCAGTGATAAGAAAATGAGAGCTATACAAAGGGAAAACGGTACCTCAAATAGGTTGCAATTCCTGGAAAATACTCCGCTGGAGAACAGAGATAGAATCGAAGATTGGTACAGGCAGAAAGAAAGAGATACGCATAATGACAAGGGTTTTTTTGCGCAACCGCCAACAAAAAACGAATTCCTTTTTGCCGCATTAGGAGAAGGTGGTGTTGTTGCAAAGCAAGATTGGCGCAGGGGTTTGAAAGAAGAGAAACCATTGTTTTACATTCCTAAAACCAAGAAGGAGGCATTTAGCCCGCATGCCATTGCCGGGTCAAGGTTTCAAATAGCACCATGGGAAATGTCTCGCTCGCCGGGTGGAGACTACCCTTTCTCAAAAGAAAAAATTCCATATATGGAGGCTAGAATGGCTTACACTATCTTCCATCCCAGATACGGCGCCGGACAAAGGAATGCCGAGGGTGATCTTATGGTTTTGAGTAAAGGCGCGAGCGAACCGCGGCCGATATCTTATGATTTTTTTGAATCTTATGGTATGGGCAGCCAGACTATTGTCGGTATTTCAACAGATGCTGAGAAGGTTGTGCCCGATCTTGTGAAGAATCATTTGTTAGTTCAGGAGGATTTCCAGGTACTTTCGGAGAGAGGAGGCCAAAAAAGGAGAATATCAAAGGAAATTCCCGGAAACGGTCAATTCATGATTGATTCAAAAAGATACGTCTTGAAGGGTGAAATTTTCAGGGGGAAAGAAGTTCAAAAGGTAAATGACGACATTGCGGTTGTTTTAGAAAGAATGAAAGATAGAACTGAACCGACCCATATTTTTTCTCTGAATAACAAGCCTAGGTCCGGTACTGACTATATTAAGCAAGAAGAGATGAATATCGAAAGATTTAGACCGGAATCCTTTTTCCCGCAGAGGGCCGATGAAAATGAACACGCCTACCAACTTAGACTCAAGGAACTTACAGAGAACTTTGTTTATGGACTTGATCTGGCCGCAAAACTATCGCAGGAGATGGGAGAAGAAAACATTTATGGATTCAATATCCATGAAATTTGTTCTTTGGCCTCTGTTGCACTGAATATGCACAAGCATGAAGGTCTGAGAGATAAGCAGGAGGCAGAACTGCTCAGTTTTGCTCGAGATTTTGGCAGAGAGGGCCTCACCGCTTTTTTGTCAGTTGAATATGGTCTTGAGAATAGTGATGCCGTGATAGCACTTGCAGAAGTAAACCCTGCATTGGCTGCAAAAATATTTAAAGAGTATACCGAAGTATATAATCTCGCATCCCAGTACGTAGATATGCTTGGAGGAGGAATGACCGAAAAGGAATTAAGCTATTTATACGAAGGCATTATGAGAAGGGCCAAGGAGATTTTAGTCGGGTCGCTTCCCTATGAAAAAAGAATGCAGGTGGCAAGGAAGCATAACAGTGAAAATCCATTTGAGGCACTTGGTATAAATCCTGAGAATGCCCTCAAAGTATATCAGGTGTATTTGCGAGCTTATTTTGATATGCCAAATGGACCTGAAGATTTGGCTAAAGTCGCAAATGATTTATTGAAAAATAGCGACAAAATACTTTATTTATGTGATGTTTATACAACAAAGGATCCGAATTTAGCAAGTATCCCCAGAACTTTAAGGGAAGCCATAACTCTACATGAGGCTATAAGCGAGAAGAATGCAACAAGTTCTTTGACCGGAGAAACAAGGGATAAGTTTTATACCGAGTATCAAGAGATGAACAAAGATGCCTCTGAAACAACTGCTGATACGGAAAAGGAACAGGCAAGGCTTTTTGATTTCGTCAAAAGAGCAGTTCCTCATAAGGGCGTCATACTGGATGCTGGTTGTGGTGATGGGGTTAGAATGACTGAACCTATGGCACGATTTGCCAAAAAGGAGCGACTTGCGGCAAAAGTTATAGGAATAGATTCATTGCAATCTGATCATTTAGGTGGTGAAAATATCGAGTATAAGAAGGGTAGCATCACAGACATGAAAGAGCAGATTGCAAGCGAAAGTGTTGATGCCGTGGTAAATAACTGGTCAATAATCAACGATCTGCTTGGCAGAGATGAGCAAAATAAAGCATTTAGAGAATATTCAAGAGTTTTAAAGAAGGGTGGTTTACTTTATCTCGATGTCCCTTGGCTTGAAGGCGGGGTAGGTAGCTATGAAGAAGGAGCAAGAAAATATCATGAAGAACATCCGGATAAACCCTATGGCACCATGGAAGTTGAGTTTGCCTCAGGGGGAAGTACGCAAGCTAAAAACTTTCATTTATATCCACGCTTAGAACTTTTGGACTTTTTGCGTGAAAATGGATTCCATGTCCTTAATGCGCAAAATGGTTTAAATGGCGTGCTTGTACAAGGCGGCCAAGATTTAGGAGCTGTTACCGAGGATCCATTTATGGCGCCAGAATGGCGCACTCAAGCCGGTAGGCCTCGCATGACCGTTATTGCACAAAAAACAGGCGAAGCATCTTCGTCAATGGCTTTTCGTAGGGGATATCCTACTCATTCATAGCTAACTTAAAAATACTGCGGAGGGTTTCGGAAATAGCTTTATTCTCAATCACTATACCCACAAAGTTTTTTCCTTTAGAAATATCCATCATTGCTATCTTGTCCTCATATACATCTATTTCTGCTGTTATGGGGTATTTTTGGGGGTCAACTAGGATGCTTTTCCTGTGTTGTTCATTATCCTTTTTTTGCATTGCCTTGGAAAAGGCGGAATCAGTCAAGATTGCCCTAGAAAAAAGCTTATTTTTTATTCTTTGCGGAACTAAGGTCTTAAAGACTATATCAAAGCTTTTATCAAAAAGCGTGGGATCCACGCAGCCACATACCTCATCCTTACCAGGTGAATACACATCTTCGAAAATTTTCTTTACGCCGCTTAACCCCTCGTAGTACACGATTCCCGGCTTATTGTGGGCGAGATTGTAGTCAGAAATAATCTCGGGCATGAGCGCTTCGATCGTTTTTTCGTTCTCTTCAAGCTCTTTTTTCTGGTTTTCTATTGTTTCAAGCAGCTTTTGCGGATGCTCTACGCGGTAAGTAAGTTTTTTGCGCTTGTCGAACTCCTCTATCAATCCCTTCTTGACCAGTGACTTGAGCACGGTGTAGGTATTTTGCCTGGTTATCTTCAAGTGAGCCTTCTCGGCGACGGCCGGTGCGTTCAGCTCTCCGTTTGTAAGCAGGATGTTGTATATGTAGCTTTCGTTTGAGTTTAAACCGATTTTTTCCAAAACATCAGTTTTCATAGGGCAATGTTAAATGTTAAAGGTAAAAGGGTAAATGTAAATGCATTACTTTTGCTTCTTCAGGTTTATGATTGATTTTCCTAGAATTTTTGATATCTCCCCTAACTCACTTAAAAGGGCTTCAACTTTTTGTGGATCTGCTTTCTCTGTGTCTCTCAAAAGATAAAGCCAGAACTTGCTTTCGTTGGCAGATTTAAGCGAATAATGGTAAAAGTTGGTGAAATCCTTTCTAGTGCTTGCGGATTGTGCTTCCATTTGGTTTGCTCCGATGCTTGTCCCGCTTCTCAGAAGCTGATCTCGTATAACTTTTACGGTCGCATCATATTTAAGATCTTCCAAGAATTTAATTAAATCCAAAGTGAATCGATAAATCTTCTTTTGAAAGAATTCACTGAAGTCTTCTTTGATTATTCCTTTTTCTTCTGACATTTACCTTTTCTTTTGAATGTTTTACATAACCTTTTCCATTTTCCATTTTACTTTTCCCGTACATATCTGTCAAGTACATTCTGACAAAGCAGTATGAAATTGCTATTCTAGGCACGAAAAAGAAAACATGAAAAGACAAGAAAGTATTGACAGAGCGTTAGCGCCGTGGTACTATATGCACATCAACCAATCAAAACGACTTTTAGTCAAGGTTGACGAACATTGAACCACATTACCTAATAGATTTCGGCCACCGCATGGCTTAGCGGTTAAGCCCGAACCGGGGTGATCCAAACAGTCCGACTGACTTCCATAGCTTTACGCGATGGAGGTGAACTAAGGAAGGTGCGGATCCGAGGAGACGGCTCGGCTGATAGATGTCTAAAAGGTATATCGAAAGACCAAAACTAGTCTCAAGATGACTTGTGGAGGGTAGGAGGCAGAAGTGAATGTAAGGCCTATGAAAAAAGCTTTGTGCTCACTCGTCCACAAGGATCTGGAGAGTAGAAATAATTCGTCATTCTGGCATAACAACGTTTGACGTTGCTTGACCAGAATCCGGGTTCCAGAAAACGCAATTTGACAATTGAATAATAAGAAACAAACTAGACGTGTCATTCTGAGTGTAACGAAGAATCTCATTTCATCAAACAATTTGCTCGTGAATCATTTGCGGGCAGGTAATTTGAGAGAAAGTTAGAAAACAAAAGCCATATTGATTTGGTAGTGGCTTTGTGAGTGAGAATCAATTCTTATTTATGAAGCCATTACCAATCCCGACATGATACAGAACCGCGTTTTATAAGCGGCATGATCGGGCCTCACCTTTTTAAAGGAGGTGATATATATGGCAAGAGATGCGGGTGCGATTCAGCGTCGTACCCTCATCGTCGCTCACGGCGACCTCGACGGCATCGTTTCGGCGGTGCTGGTCGCGAGGGATTGGCATGACTCCTGGAAAGAATTTGGGGGCCAAGCTGAAACCTTGGTGACTTTTGTCCAGCCATTTACGCTGGATAAGGTCGAGGTCGAGGAGGTCGAGGCGGTGTTTGTTGTGGATATTGCGGTGAATAACCGTAATCCGCAGCAGACGCTCGATTTCGTCGAACGCCTGGGCGACAAGCTCTACCGGTGGTATGACCACCACCATGGGTGGGAGGGGCTTGTCGATGATGATGAGAGATTCATCATTGACGAAGAAGCTCTCTCCTGTGCCAGCATCCTCTGCGAGGAGGATAACTGGACACCCTTGGCGGCTGACGCCACCGCGGCCGACACTCGTCAGGGCTCGCTTTCGAAGAAAGCGGACCTGATCGAGCGGGCCTGTAAGGCCGACCTTTCGGACGATTCTGTCCGCGAGGCCGCGTTTTACTGGCTCCTCGGCGACGAGAATCAGCGCTCCGTCCTGGAATCCGCCGCCGAAAGGTATGCGGCGATCCAGGCGGAGACGGAGCGGCTTTCTGCCACTTACCAGGTAACCGGTAATGTGGCGGTGGTTGATGCTCGCGAGAGCGAGCGCAACTATGACCGGACCCAGCTTTTGCTGGCCGGTCAGGGCCTTGCTCCGTTCGCGGTGGTGGTGTCGCAGAACCTCCGGGCAGGCGAGGACTACCTAACCATAGCTACGCGTCGCAAAGACGTGAGCTTGGTCGAGGTCTTCGGCCTGCCTTCGGGGGCGCCTTTCCGAGTGTCGATTCCGGCTTCACGGCTGGATGAGGCGCTCGGGAAGCTGAACTCGCTCTAAGGCGAGTTCAGGGCACCCGCCGGGAGCTCCGTAACCCCACCCTGGGTTAAGCCTTCAGTAATGAAGGCGGTCATCTAGTCACCATGTGGCTCTCATCGGAGAGTTGCAGGTGATGATTATGGTGGCTGGGGATGCCGCGACTGACAGCTAGAGAGGGGACCCATCCTTAGAAAATGCCTAAAAATGGCGGTGTTTTCTAAGGAGGGCGAGACCTCATCAGTCAAGAGGGGCTTTAAAGAGTGGCAGTCGGTCAGGCAGCTGCCTTGATGCCGAGACGGCTCAAAAACAAAAGCCCCGAAAAGCCAAATGGGGAGGCACTTCGGTGCCTCCCCAAATCCAAAATTTTCATCAAACAATTTGCATATGAAATCTCATATGCAGGCAATTTGAAAAAAATACAACCAAAGGAGGAGTTTTGAAGCTCTATCAGATAGAATACCCGGGGTCAGCCCCATCTCACTTGGGGCTTGATACCGAAGCCGGACCGTTGTCAGAGGTCCGGCTTGGAGAGGCTGGTCGAGGTCGCGAAGAAGGGATTATCCCCATTATCGGGGAGGGCCCTGATGTTCGGGTCAAAAAAACGGATGATGGCGTTGTCCTAGTCCGCGGTAACTGGGACGACGAGGGTCGGTGTCTCGCGGTGATCAACGCCGTGGGCGGCTACGACCGTTACCGGTCATATGGCATCTTTGACGCACAGGGCGTCGAAGCTATTTTATCCGGCACCATTGCCTTTGGGCAAGCGGGCCGGACGAATAGCGGCGAGGAAATTCTCGCGATTGTCGCGCCGGGCGCGACTTTCCGCCTCAACTCTAAGTACGCCTCCACGTGGTACATGTGGACCGGAACAGAGTGGCAGGTGGAGAGCCCCGAGGAGCGGAAAGCTCGCTTGGCCTTGCAGAAGGTCGAGCAGGGGGGAGGTGAGTGGCTATGAAAACCACACATATCGCCCTCACGCTCCGTGGCAACAGCGTCGAGAACGGGATTGCGGTCAACGATGGCCAAGTTCCGTTCAATCCCCATTCGGGGATGACGCGGCACAACACCGGACTACTTGCCAGTACTTCCGCGCCCGATGGCAACTTGAATAAAGTCCATGTGGCTATCGTGGATGAAGGAGTCGTGCTGGTTCCTTACGAGGGCGAGCCTCAAAAGGAACTGGTGCTGGTCCAGCAGTATAGCAACGGATCCGGTGCCAAGCGGTGGCCGAGCTTCCATGTCGAGTTTGGGTCCGAGGTTCGCCAGCTCTCTGACGCTTCTACAAGCGGAGGATCGGGTGGCGAAACTTGGGTCCTCGTTTCTGCTCCAATTGGCTGGGCGGAGAATATCGCCAGCCAGTTTGTAGATGAGAGGGACTATGGCGGACAAATAATTTCCTACAAACCGGACAATGCCGGTGAGAAGGAGAATGGTCTGCCACGGGAGCTTTTCATTGCCTTCCGGGGCGACGAGGAGTTGACTCGTCAGTTCATGGCCAAGGTCGCGGGGCTTCCGCTCGATCGTCTGGATGATCACATCATCCTACAGTGTGGTCGAGCGAGGGTGAAGGCCCATCTCGAGGAGGTCTCGAGAGACCCCGACTTCTTTATGGGCGCCGACCCCAACCGCGTAGTCGGGTATATTGCCGACACGGTGTTGGGTACCCCGGTTTCTTCACTGGAGGGAGAGACAGAAACCGCAATGGCGCGGGCTTTTCGAAAGGCCGGATTAGATCTGGCAAATTAAGCCAAAGCCAAAACGGGCGGTTACTTGAGCTGAGATAAAACTCAGTTGAAGGAACCGCCTTTTCCATTTGTTAAAGATTAGAAGTTGGAGATCAGATAACATGATCTTTCAAGGGATTCCTCGACTCGTCGTTCCGCGAAGTCGCTCGGAATGACAGACAAAGTATATTTTTTATTTGAAAAGTTTACAGTTTACAGTGAACTGTAAACTATGATATAATGTTGCTTATATGAATAATTCAGAAAAAATAATTAAACATCTTGAGAGAAATCAAACAACCGTTAATGAACTTACGGAATATTTGGGTATTTCCAGGCAGGCGACGCACAAGATTTTGAGAAAATTGCTTGAAAACGGTCAAATCACTAAATCCGGCAAGCCGCCGAAGGTTTTCTATTCTATTTCCCAAAAAGCTGAGTTCACGGCCGATGGCATTGCCATTGATGAAGCGGCTAAAAAGATTATTGACAGGAATTTCCTCTATATTACTCCGCTTGGTGCAATGATGAGCGGCTGGGAAGGGTTTGCTTATTGGTGCCAAGAACGAGGTTTGGATACGGTAAAAATGGCGCAAACTTATATCTCAAAGCTTAAATACTACGAAAAATACAGAAAAAACGGCCTGATTGACGGCATGTACAAGATGAAATCTACATTTCGCGATGTAGCTCTCGATCGCGTCTTCTATCTGGATTTTTACAGCCTTGAAATATTTGGCAAAACCAAGCTAGGGCAGCTGCTGCTTTTTGCAAAACAAAGCCAGGATAGGCAAATGATCAATGAAATTGCAGATATGGTGAAGCCCGCTATTTTGAAACTGATTAAAGACTATAAAATTGACGGCGTGGGATTTATTCCGCCGACGGTCAAAAGAGAACTTCAGCTGATGAAGCAGTTGGAAAAACATTTGAGTTTGGACATGCGAAGGCTCTCAATCACAAAGGTCAAAACTCCCATCATTGTGCCGCAAAAGACATTGAATAAAATTGAAGATAGGGTGGCAAATGCCCGCGAAACGATCGTGGTGGAAGATAGCGGGGTTTATGAAAATGTGCTTCTGATAGATGATGCCGTTGGCTCAGGAGCGACTTTGAATGAAACGGCTAAGAAGATTCGCCAAAAAGGTCTCGTAAAAGGCAAAATTATTGGCCTGGCAATCACGGGGAGTTTCAAAGGGTTTGAAATAATCAGCGAGATTTAGCTGCCAAGAAACTGTCCCATTGCGGGCAGAAATGTCATTGACATATACCTTTGAATTTGCTATACTTGAGCCAACGTTTTGAAGTTCTCTAATAAATAATTCGCAGATTCACGCGGAATATACGCGGATTTACGCTGACAAACAAAATGAAAATAACTGACGAGGATATTTTAGGTGCTGATAGTATTTCGGCTTTGAATAAGCTTATTTCTGCTTGCGAGCGATGTTCGCTGTTTAAGACAAAAACCAAGGATGTGCCGGGAGTCGGCAGCGAAACGGCTGACGTCATGTTTATCGGCGAGGCGCCGGGCAAGGATGAAGACCAGCAAGGCGAACCATTTGTCGGCCGAGCGGGACAGCTTCTAACTGAATTGATTCAAAGCTTAGGCTGGCAGCGAAAAGATGTCTACATAGCAAATGTTTTGAAGCACAGGCCGCCGAACAACCGCGATCCATTGCCGGAAGAGGCGCAAATGTGCTGGCCGTATTTGAAAAAGCAAATTGAACTTATTGATCCAAAGTTAATCGTATTTCTAGGCCGGCATGCCATGAACAGATTTTTCCCGTCATTACAGATTTCAAAGGCTCATGGCAATGCATTTCGCAAGGAATTGCATTTTGAAGGACTGGATTCCCGCCTGCGCGGGAATGACAAAAGAGAAGGCGGGGATGACAAAGGGGGGGATGAGAATGACCCACGCACTATTTCAAGTGTGGGGCAGGCAAAGGGTGGCCGAAAACAAGTATTTTTGGCACTATATCATCCCGCAGTCGCGCTTTATAACGGAAGCATGAAGAAAACACTGCAAGCAGATTTCAATAAAATCCCCAAGATTCTGAAGAGAATTGAAGAAGAAAATTTAAATAATAATGACAATCAACCTAAACAACAAAAATTAATTTGACAAATCGCGGTCATTCCGGACTTCCTGCCCGTCCGGCAGGCGGGGATCCGGAATCCAGCATTTATTATATAGATTCTTAAGTCATGTTTCAGAATGACAAGGTAAATTATTAAAAACTAATATTAATTAAAGAACTCAAAGTCCTCGGTGATTGTTCGGGGCAGACCCCAAATACTCGGGGTAAAAAGGAGAAAATTACAACAAAATGAACGCAAAGACAAAGCAAAGAAAACAGACGCCATATGACGCGTCGCTCAAAAACAAAAATATAAAGACAAAAAACGAATCAGTGATGCAAAGCTCTGCTCAAGCCAGACCAGGGAAAGGCGTCTTGAAAGTCATTCCCCTCGGCGGTTTGGGCGAGGTCGGCAAAAACATGACTGTTTATGAGTACGAAAACGACATAATTATCGTCGATATGGGATTTAACTTCCCTGACGGGGACATGCTTGGCATTGATTACCTCATACCCGACATCTCTTATCTGCAGGATAAAAAGGACAAAATCCGCGGTGTCTTGATCACGCACGGACACGAAGATCACATCGGCGCTATTCCGTTTATAATGCCGCAAATAAATGCGCCGATTTACGCGCCGAAACTAACCTGCGGTTTAATTGAAGCCAAAATGGCGGAACACCCTTACAAAGGTCTAAAATTAAACGTCATTGATCCGGACAAGGACAAGTTGAAACTTGGCGCATTCGAAATCGAATGGGTGCGCGTGGCTCACTCCATTCCCGATGCGGTTGGCGTGGTTATAAATACTCCAGCCGGCCGGGTTTTCTACACCGGAGACTTTCGATTTGACCACTCCCCTGTCGACGGGCGCAAAACCGACATTCCAAAGCTCTCGGCTCTCGGAGAGAAAGGTGTCTTGGCGATGTTTTCGGACTCAACCAACGCTGAGGTGCCGGGATATTCCATCAGCGAGAAAGAGCTGGCGGTAACATTTGACAAGATTTTTGATCGAGCCACGGGCAGAATTATCATCGCGTCTTTCTCATCCCAGATAAACAGGATTCAACTCATTATAAATGCCGCAAAAGCGCACAAGAGGAAGCTCGCCTTCTCGGGCAGAAGCTTGCTTAAGAATGTGGAGGTGGCAGTCCGGCTTGGATATTTAAAAATTCCGCAAGATACGGTTATAAAAATCCAAGACATCGGCAAATACGCCGACAATCAGGTGTCAGTTATGAGTACGGGCTCTCAAGGCGAGTCGATGTCTGCATTATCACGAATGGCTCGAGGCGAACACAAACAGATCAAGATTAAAAGAGGCGATACAGTGGTATTCTCATCTTCTCCCATTCCGGGCAATGAGTCAGCCATCACTACTGTCATAGATGATCTTTTTAGGCGGGGCGCAGAAGTAGTTTTTGACGAGAAAAACGGCTCCAGAACTCATGTGACCGGACATCCGGGACAGGAAGAGCTGAAGCTTATGATTGAGCTTGTGCATCCAAAGTATCTAATCCCCTGGCACGGCGAGGTGCATCACCTAGTTCATCACGCCGAGCTTGCTCAAAGCGTCGGTATTCCGGTCGAGAACACCTTTGTTTGCGATAACGGTGATGTTCTGGAAATTGCAAACGGACGGGTGGCCAAAGCTGAGAAGAAAGTTCAAAACGGCGTAGTGTTGGTAGACGGGCTTGGCATCGGCGATGTCGGCGAAATAGTCCTGCGTGATCGCAAGGTTATGGCGACAGAAGGCATATTTGTGGTCATTTGCACGGTTGATAAAAAAACCGGACGGCTGCTTACGAGTCCGGACATTATTTCCCGCGGCTTCATCTATATGCGCGAGAACGAACAGTTGGTCAATAACGCGCGCAATGAAGTCAAAAGGATGATGTCACGGCGGGAAGGCGAGCCATTGCCGAACTGGGCAAACATGAAGGTTAAGATTCGCGATCATGTCAGCTCGTTCCTCTATCAACACACCAAGCGCAGCCCGATGGTCATCTCGGTGATTATCGAAGTCTAAATAAAAAAACACTGACAGAAAAAGAGCCTAGCTGAGGTTCTTTTTCATTTTGTATACTCGTTTATACTATACAAAACCCTTGACCTGTGGATAAGTTATAGTATACACTTACACTATACAAAATAATTAAGCTGTATAGTATTATAACATTTAGAACAGCTAAAACATTTACAACAATTAAAACGGAGACAATCATGGCAAAAGAATTAACTGACAAACAAAAGAAAGTCCTTAGCTGGATTAAGGAATCCGTCGATAAAACCGGCGGTGCGCCGACAGTGCGGGAATTGCAGGAAAAGATCGGCTGTTCTTCTCCGATGGGAGTTGTTTCCCACTTAAGAGCGCTTGAAAGCAAAGGGCAAATTCGAAGATTGGAGAACCAAGCCAGAGGAATTGTCATATTAGATGGGCGAAAGCCGGTTGCCGAAAATGAAGGCGTGGTCAATGTCCCTCTTGTCGGCCGGGTTGCCTGCGGTATGCCGATATATGCCGAGGAAATGATTGAGGATTGGATTCCCCTTTCAACCAAACTGGTCAAAAGAGCGCAAGACGTCTTTATGCTGACGGCAAAAGGCGATTCCATGAACCTTGCCGGTATCGATGATGGCGACTATATTGTTTTTCGAAAGACAAGCCATGCTGAGAACGGTGACAAGGTAGTTGTTTTGATTGGGACGGAAGCAACAGTCAAAAAACTGCGAACCGATAAGGGCAAGGCGATGTTTGAGCCGATGAGCTCGAACAAAGATCACAAGACTATTATTCCGGAACCTGGCACATTTATGATCCAGGGAAAGGTGATAGGGGTTATTAAAAATTTTAAAGAGTAACGCAAGGGAGCGAGCCATGAGAGAGTATATCGAAGTGCAAATCATCAAAAAAGCCAACGAATTTTTTGCGCTGGTGGAATCAAAAACAAAAAAGATTAAAAAATACAGTAATTTTCTGGAAGCAATGAGAGAGGATTCGGTCGAGATAACATCACTGGTTTCCATGAGTTATGAATGCTATAACGAAAAAGAAAGAATTGAGTGTTACAGAAAAGCGATAAAGCTTTGTGAAAATGTCTTGTTTTATGCCAGGCTGTTTAAGGAATACAATAGGATAACCTTAGCCAGCTACAAAATGATAAAAACCCAAGGGGACCTTTTGATCAGATTGCTCGAAGGATTGATCAAGGTTGAGAAAAGAAATAAGGTCAAAGAACAATACTTATTTAATTTAAAATTCGCAAAATAAATCTTGTAACGAATTACAAAGCCAAACGAATCTACAAATATTACAAAAACAAATCAATGTTTATAAATACAACTATTAGAAAAGAAATAGCTTATCCTGAACTTTCCTACAAGCTAATAGGATTGATGTTCAAAGTGCATAATGAATTGGGGCCCGGGCTGCGAGAAAAATCCTATGAAGATTCTTTGGAATTGGCCTTTAAGGAAGCAGCTTTAAACTATACGAGACAGATTCATTGCCCGATTTACTTTAAGGGCGAAAAAGTTGGTAGCCGCTTCCTTGACTTCTTAATAGAAGACAAAATAATTATAGAGCTGAAAGCAGGAAATAGACTTAATAGGGCTAGTGTAAAACAGATAAGTGAATATTTGAGAACCACAGGATTAAAACTTGGAATCTTGGTAAATTTTGGTCCTGATGAAGTAAGATTTAAAAGAATTCTTAACTTGAGCGATTAGTATACAATTCGTAATATTTGTAGATTCGTTTAATATTAGTAATTAGTTACAAAAGGAGGAAGAAATGACAGACGAAAAATCAGGGAAAACGCAAGCCATTCAGATGGCCGTAGATCAGATTGAAAAGCAGTTTGGTAAGGGTTCTATAATGAAGCTCGGTGATGCCGGGACTCAAAATGTGCAGGTTATACCGACCGGGTCGCTGTCACTAGATATTGCGCTCGGTGTCGGCGGTGTACCGCGAGGAAGGGTTATCGAAATATATGGTCCTGAATCCAGCGGAAAAACAACGCTTGCATACCACATCGTAAGTGAGGCCCAAAGGAAGGGCGGAGTGGCCGCTTTCATTGACGCAGAACATGCTCTGGATACCGAGTATGCCAAAAACATTGGGGTAAACATTGATAAGTTGCTTGTTTCTCAGCCTGATACGGCGGAACAGGCTCTCGAAATTACAGAAACCTTAGTCCGCTCGAATGCTGTTGATGTGGTTGTTGTAGATTCTGTAGCGGCTCTTGTGCCAAAAAATGAAATAGAAGGGGAAATGGGGGATTCTCACCTCGGCCTTCAGGCTCGGCTTATGTCACAGGCTCTAAGAAAACTAACAGGAGCGACATCAAAGTCAAATACCACTCTAGTTTTCATTAATCAGTTGAGAATGAAAATAGGTGTCATGTTTGGAAATCCAGAGGTAACAACCGGCGGGAATGCCCTAAAATTCTACTCCTCGGTCAGAATGGATATCCGCAGAAAAGAGCAGATCAAAGACGGAGATACCGTTATCGGAAACCACGTGATGGTAAAAGTAGTAAAAAATAAGGTTGCGCCGCCATTTAGATCGGCGGAATTTGATGTGATGTATAACGAAGGTATATCAAAATACGGCGACCTCCTAGACTTGGCGGTAAAGGACGACCTTATTAAAAAAAGCGGAGCTTGGTATGAATATAAGGACAAGAAAATCGGGCAAGGCAGAGAAGCGGCCAAGCAGTTCTTGAAAGATAATGAAAAAGTATTCTCAGAACTTGAAAAAGTTTTACGAGACAAATACTTTCCGGTAAAGAAGTAACTAGACCTAAGCATCCTTCCTTCTCGTCATTCTGGCTTGGCCAGAATCAAAGCCTATGAATAAACAATACTTCACATATATTATGACAAACGAAAGACCAACGCTCTACGCCGGTATAGCTAATGACCTCAGAAAAAGGGTTTACCAGCATAAAAATGAGCTGGTTGAAGGATTTACGAAAAGGTATCATATTCATAAATTAGTTTATTTTGAGGTATTTGATACAGCTATAAAAGCTATTGTTCGAGAGAAACAAATTAAAGACATGAACAGAAGAGACAAATTGGATTTAATCAGAAAGGAAAATCCTGAATTTAAGGATTTGTATGGAGAAATTCTTAGATAGATTCTGGCCAAGCCAGAATGACGCCACTCGGGAGCTTAGAATGAAAATCACCAAAATAGAAAAACAGTCCAAGCGAGATAGATGCAACATCTATCTCGATGGCGTTTATAGATTTTCGCTGGCAAGAAGAACACTTGAAGACTCTGGATTACAGGAAAATGAGAAATTATCAGAGAAACAAATTCAAGAGCTGAAAGAAAAGGACCCGGAGTCGAAAGCATTTGATAGAAGCCTGCTGATACTTTCATACCGGGCGAATAGTTCGGGTGAAATGAGACAAAAGCTGAGTAAAAACTTTGAAAAACCGATAATTGATAAGGTTATTTGCCGGTTAGAAAAATCGGGCCTTTTAAATGACAAGGAATTTGCGCAACATTTTGCCGAAGATAGCAAGAAAGGCAAAAGATTAGTGCGACTTGAGCTTCAAAAAAAAGGCATTGATAAGGAGACTATTGAACAAGTAATTCAGGAAAAGGATGATGCAATAGAGTTGGAGAATGCAAAAAAAGCTGCTGAGAAGGTTCTGAAAAAATACGAAAAAGAAGATTCACAAACAAAAAAACAAAAGCTCTATGAGAACCTATCCCGGAGAGGTTTTTCGTACGATATTTTTAAAAAGGTTGTCATTGAAATGAATATTTAATGATGGACCATAGCAGGTTCGAACTTTTAGATATATTAAACAAACTACTTTAGTTTTATTGAAGAGACTTAAGATTTTTTGCTCCGGAAATAAAAAAATTCCCTTTCGGGGAACTTTTTTATCGTGCTATTACACCGTAGGTAAAGCCAAGGGCGATTACCCACAAAACTATTGTCAACATCAACATCCTCTCTTTTAAGACGACGCAACAAATGATACTCCTTATACTATCCACTGTCAAGTGCTTTTTAGGTTGTATTCTTTTGATTCAATGTTGAGATATTATTACCTAGTGTCAAAGCCTTACCCTGCTCAACTTCGAGGTAAATTTCTTTGACTTCCGGGCAGGCATTCCTTATCTGTGCTTCCAGCTGGTCAGTGAGATCTCCGATTGTTTTAATGACTTCTTCCGTATACTCCTTTCGGTCTTTCCCCGGATCATTCTCGATATTATCATATATAAATTCTTCCTTAAACTCGACATCTGAAACCACCACAACGTGTTTTGGTCCGAAAATTATAGTGCGAAGATCATGGAATTTTTCCACGGCAGGATGTCTCATCAGAATTTCACCTGCTCTTTTATTAATCGTTAGATGCGCCTGATCGGTTAGGAGATCCTTGTTCTTATTGGCTAAAAAAATGGCAACCAGCCCCAGAAGGACGCCTATCGCAACCGATGCGATGCCGTCATAGAGCGAGGTTCTGAAGAAGTATGAGAGCAAGATGCCGCATGCCGCGATAATCAATCCGGTAACAGCCGCCGTATCCTCGAAGAAAACGGTAATGACAGCCGTTTCAGATGAATCGTCGAGAAATTTCAAGAGATTTGCCTTGCCTTTCGTTTTGTGCAGGAAACGATAAGTGACAAAAAGTGTGTATCCTTCGATGATGATTGAGATAATAATCACAAGGAGCGGCCACTGAATAAGCTTTATTTCCTCCGGGTGAAGTATCGCATTCATTCCCTTTTGAATAGACAACACGCAGCCGACTATCAAGATACCAAAGGCAGCGATCAGGCTCCAAAAAAATCTTTCTTTGCCAAAACCGAACTGATGCTCCTTGTTTGCCGGCCGGCCTGACATTTTCAGACCAAAAAGGAGAAATACCTCATTTGCTGTGTCGGCAACAGAATGCAATCCTTCCGAAAACATTACGGCAGACCCGGAAACGGCAGCAACCAGAAATTTTAAAACAGCCACTAAAAAGTTGCCCAACAGCGCCAAGTTTATTTGTTTAGTGCTATGGTCCTCCATTGAACTCATTATAATATTCTAAAGTAAAATATACTATCCAATAATTTCTTTGCGCTTAAATCGAGGTGTTTTTAGGTTAAGGCTCTTCCGCCAGAGCGGGGATTTTTTTACCTGCCTTAATCTTGCCGCTTCTAACGGTAATTTTATTCTTCTCTATCTTTATAATGTCTTCTTCGGGGATAATGATTTCCTTCGCAATGATCTTTATAAGGCTTGAGCTTAAAACATACAACCTGCGCAGTCTTAAGGTCTTAAGGTTTATGGAATAATTATTGACTCTGCCCATATTTCTGCCATCTTCATCTATGACTTTGGAATCAATCAGTTCAATGCCCTTGTCCAAAATCTCTTTCACCCTTATTATCTCATCGGGCGAACCTACTGAATCTATCTTGTCGATCATTATAAAGTTAAGCCCGGTGCCCACTATGGCCGAAGTGCTTGCTACCAATGTCATATTGTCTCTATCGGGAGTTTTGAAAGATATGCCCACAGCTTTACCGTTTTCCGGGTTGAGTATCACATTTTTCAAAAAACCAATGGCGGCTTTTTCCTGCCGGCTGATAACGAGCGTTTTATTAAACTCAGAGAACAGTTTTTGCATTTGACTTATATTCTTAAATTTTATATAATATCTACAGTTAAATAATAATAAATAATTTTCGTTTTTGCTTCGGCTAAAAGCCAGAAGCCCCTATAAGGGTCCGTGGAAAGGAATTTTTTTAATGAAAAAATACGAAATCGTCTACATTATACACCCAGATCTTGAAGGTAGTACCGCCAAAATTACAGAAAAGGTCAAAAAAGACGTTGAAGGCAGGAAAGGCAAAATTCTTAGTGAAGAAAGCTGGGGGAAGAAAAAGCTAGCATATGAGATAAAGCACAATACATATGGGATTTATGAATATATGGTTGTAGAAATCGACCCAGCCGCTATCAATGAAGTTGAAAGGCTATTACGGCTTTCAGAAGAGATTATCCGTCAAATGATAGTATTGGTTGTGGAAGGCCGAGAAGTCAAGGCTGAAACCACGAAGAAGAAAACAACAATGAAAAAAGAGTCACCGGCGAAGAAAGACGAGGCACCAAAAATTTCACAAAAGAAAACAAAAACCGAAACGGCAAAGGAAGAAAAAGAAAGACAAAAAGAACTCGACGAAAAGTTAAAAGAAATAATAGGAGAGGGAGAAGGAAATTAGGTGCATAGGTACCTAGGTAATTAGGAATTCGGGCGGGATATAAAAATAACCTAATCAACCAATTAACTAAGTTCCTAGTTTACTAGGACAAAAGGAGAAAGCCATGCAAAATGTAAACCTGGCAATCATAATGGGTAATCTAACGCGCGATCCGGAGCTTAGATACACACCGAACGGCCAACCGGTAACATCATTTGGGGTAGCCACTAATCGTTCTTGGAAAGATGCAAACGGCGAGAAAAAAGACGAAGTGGAATTCCACGAAGTTGTTGTATGGGGCAAGCTGGCCGAACTCTGCAGCCAGTATTTAACAAAAGGCAGAAAGGTTCACGTGATGGGCCGCCTCCAAACCAGAAGCTGGGAAGGACAAGACGGCGCAAAAAGGCAAAAAACCGAGATTGTTGCCCAGGACATAGCCTTTGTTGATTCGAGGCGTGATGGCGGCGACTTCCCGATAGATGATGAAAAACCGGCGGTGAAAAAAGCCGATAGCAAAAAAGCGAAAAAAGATGACAAAGAATCCGCTAAAGTTGAAGCGGAAGAAGAGGAGATAAATATCGATGACATACCGTTCTAGAGACAAACAAACCACATTTGTGCCCAGAAAAGGGTGCAGATTTTGCATAGACAAGGATTTGAAAATTGACTACAAAGATGTCAAAGGGCTTCAGAAGTTCATTTCCGGCTATGGCAAGATAGAGTCGCGAAAGAGAACAGGCAACTGCGTTAAACATCAGCGCAAGGTTGCTCTTGAAATAAAACGCGCAAGAATTATAGCTTTGCTTCCTTTTGTGAATAGATAGGAGATGGGTTTATGGGTTGTTCGGTTTGTCGGTTCATGGGATAAAATTATTACCGACTTACCTATTAACCTAATTACCCGATAACCAATTATGTACGGAATAACAGATCTAAAAACAGGCATAGTCTTTGAATTTGAAGGAGAGCCATATGTCGTGCTCGAATATCAGCATTCCAAAATGGGCCGCGGCGGAGCAGTCTTAAAGACAAAGATAAAAAATTTAATGACCGGGGTCATTATTTCAAAGACATTCCGCGGCGGGGAGAAATTCCCGCCAGTGTCGATAGAGAGAAAAAAAGCCCAATTCTTATATAGAGACGGCGACAATTTCAATTTTATGGACCAGGCAACTTACGAGCAAGTTGCGCTTAGCGGAGATTTTGTCGGTGAAGCGTCTAAGTATTTGATTGAAGGAGAGGCTTACCAGCTGCAACTGTTTGAAGGGAAAGCTATTGCTATCGATCTTCCTATAAAAATGGACTTTACCGTAACCGAAGCTGAAAAGGGTCTGAAGGGAGATTCGGCAACCGGAGCAACGAAGGTTGTTAAAATCGAAACGGGACTCAAAGTGAACGTGCCTCTTTTCATAAAAAAGGGAGACAGGATCCGCATTGACACCCGTGGCGGATCATATGTCGAACGGGCTAAATAGTTTTTCCTCTGCCATTCTGAACTTGATCAAACACGACTTCCGCACTCATTGACTATACGCAATCGCCTTGTCATTCCGGACTATACAATAAATATATAATCAGTTGACCTGTCCCTCCGTAGCTTTAGCGCAGGTGGATCCGGAATCCAGAAATAAAAAGCAATTAAATCATATTATGTTTGCATGACAGCAAATCAAAGAAACGGAACTATTTATACTGGTGCTACAAATGATTTAATAAAAAGAATTTACGAACACAAAAACATTAAATCAGAATCATTTACTGGTAAATACCCGGTTCATAAGCTAGTTTATTTTGAAGTAACGAATAGCGTAGGAGAGGCCATTAAAAGAGAAAAACAAATTAAGAATTGGAAATGTAAGTGGAAGCTAGATTTGATTGAAGGCGTAAATCCAAATTGGGATGGTTTGTATGAGAAATCCCTGGATTCTGAATCAAGTTCAGAATGACAATTGAAAATGAAAAAGCGAATCGACATATTATTAGTTGAAAGGGGTTTGGCTGACTCGAGAACCAAAGCCCAAGCCCTGCTTATGAGCGGGCAGGTTTTTGCCAGCGGGCAGAGGATTGATAAAGCCGGCACAACGATTGACGAGGCTTCTGACATTGAGATAAAGGGAAAATTGCCCTATGTTTCCCGCGGTGCTTTAAAGATTCAAAAGGCTTACGAAGATTTCCAGTTGTGCTTTAAAGACAAGGTAATTTGTGATATTGGCGCTTCAACGGGCGGTTTTGTGGATTTTGCCATACAAAAAGGCGCTCGAAAAGTTTATGCTATAGATGTCGGTTGGGGGCAGCTTGACCAAAAGCTGAGGGAAAATCCGCTCGTCGTTGTGATGGAGCGGACTAATTTTCGTAATATTGATTCTTGGCAAGATTTTTCTAAGCGGGTTATTTCTGGATTACGACCAGAACAGGCTCTGGCTTGTCCAGGATCAAAAAACCATGATCAAAACACAGATTCTGGCCAAGCCAGAATGACGGTTGATCAGGTAGATTATTTCCTTTGCGATGTTTCATTTATATCACTCAAAAAGATCATGCCCCAGATCAAAAAAATTGCCGATTACAAGACCGAATGTGTTTTACTGATCAAGCCCCAATTCGAAGTTGGCAAGAAAGAAGCCGACAAAACCAAAGGTGTTATAAAAGATGAAAATTTAAGGCAAGAAGTAGTAACTGGCATTAAAGCCTTTGCAAGCGAGCAAGGATTTAAAGTAAAGGGCATGACCGAATCGCCGATAACGGGCGCGAAAGGAAATAAGGAATTTCTAATATGGCTGGGAAAATGAAGATTTCAATAATCATACCTGCATACAACGAAGAAGGCAGCATAGTAAAGAATCTGAAAAGCGTTATGGAAAATTTTCCAGATGCCGAAGTTATTTTAGTTGACGATGCAAGCACAGATGGAACAAAGAGTGCAGGAAGAAAATTCAAGCAAGCCAAATACATAAGAAATACGGTAAATAGAGGCAAAGGCTACTCTATAAAGCGGGGGGTGCTTGCCGCCAAAGGTGATATTGTCATATTTACCGATGCCGATCTGCCATTTGGCACAAGCGGAATCAAAGATATTATCTTGGCCTTTGAAAAAGATCCGACCTTGGATGTGGTTATAGCGGAGAAAAATGCATATAGCAGATCGCTTGCATACAAATTTGCCCGAAAAATAGTTCACATTTTTATCAGAGTTGTCTTTTTGCTTCCGTTCCACGATACGCAAGCCGGACTCAAGGGTTTTTCAAGAGTGGCGGCTGGAAAAATATTCCCCAAAACCTTCGTATCCGGATTTGCCAGTGATGTTGAGATGCTTTTTCTTGCCAAACAAGCGCAATCCAAGATTCAAACCGTCACTTTAGACGTATCGCATTACCCGAAAAGATTAAGCTATTTTAACTTCCGAGAAGGCATCTTTTTTGTTCGAGACCTGATAAGGATTAGATTTCATAGTTATAAAGATGCTAAAATTTCGTTATGCGAGCAAAATTCAGAGGAAGTTTAAAAAGGGTCTGGGATTTTTTTGCCACTCATCCGGAAGCGAGCCTAACGGTTATAAGTTTTCTGATAGCCTATGGATTCATCTTCTTTATGTTTAACGTAGGCCTGGTTTTTACCAATACCCATGTGGCCGGCGGAGACACGGGTTCCCATATCTACATTCCCTACTATCTAAAGCAAATCTTTCCCCGGATCAGATGGTGGTCGCCGGATTGGTACAGCGGATTTCCTTTTCTGTATTTCTATCCGCCTCTTCTGTATGCCGTTACCGTTATTTTGAGCTTCTTGATCCCTCTAAATATAGCTTTCAAGCTTGTCATTTTTTCCGGTATTTTGATTTTTCCAGTAGCTTTTTATTTGTCGCTTAAGTGGCTTGGCATAAAGTATCCCGTCCCTCAGCTTGGCGCCGTGCTTAGTTTGTTTCTGATATTTCTGGAAAAATATACTATTTATGGAGGTAATGCGGCCTCGCTTCTCGCCGGACAGTTTGCCCACACCGCAAGTATTGCTCTTCTTTTTATGTTTGTCGGGCTTATGTATAAAGGCTTAAGGGAGCAAAAATATCTCGTTTGGAATATCCTACTTGGTTCCGCGGTTATTTTGACTCATCCAATTTCCGGGCTTTTGATGATAGCTATCGCCATAATTTTCCCTTTTCAGACAAACAAATATAAAAACAACTTCATTTATACGGCTCTTGTATTTTTGGGGATATTTTTACTTAGCGCTTTTTGGACGTTGGGGCTGGTGTGGTATAAGGGCTATAGCGGCACCATGCAATGGGTGGCCCAAATAAAATTGGATGAACTTTTTCCAGCCTATTGGCTGCCCCTCGTCGTCTCGGCTATTGGAGGGATAGTTTTGGCAATTTACAAAAAGGAAAGAAGCTTGCTGGCGTTTTTCGGGCTTTTAATTTTATCTTCTGCCGTGTATCTTCACCTAAACAACTCGACCGTTTGGAACACTCGTTTTTTGCCATACATTTCATTTTCCATAATATTTTTGGCGGCGTACTTTGGCGGCGACATCTTGGCATTTATGAAAAAGAAATCTCATGCAGTGATGATGGTGATTTTTCTAATCGTTTCCGGGCTTTCGGTAGCTCTGGTTAGGGTAAATATCTCATTCCTGCCGGCTTGGTTTAAGTGGAACTTTGAAGGTTATGAAGCAAAATCGCCATGGCCCGAAGCTGACAGCCTCTTCAAGTATCTGGGCGCTTTACCGAAAGGAAGGGTGATGTGGGAGTATAGGCCGGAATATGATAAATACGGGACGCCGCGCATTCTAGAAACTATTCCCGTTTTTTCCGGCCAACCGACATATGAAGGGCTTTTGATAGAATCAGGGCTAACCGGACCGTTTCATTTCGTCAACCAAGCTGAAACTACCGATAAGCCTACCTCGGCAGTCGCCGGATTTAAATACCCGCCGTTTGACTTTGATAAAGGCGTAAAACATTTGCAAATGTCTGGGGCTAGCTACTTTGTGGCTTATTCTGATTTAATTAAAAAAGATGCAAATGCAAATCACGACCTTGAAAAAATACAAGATGTTGGCCCTTTTAATGTTTATAAAGTTAAAAATTCCGAAATGGTTGAGTCAATTGAAGATTTTTCAGTGGAACTGAAAGATAAGAACTGGTTAAACGAATCGTTTAATTGGTACGAGCATGCAGACCCGTCTAAGCCCATAGTATTTGCCCAGAGTAATGCCCAGGAAACGATATTATCAAACTTAAAGCCTAAGGACTCAAAGTTTGAGGCGGCCAAGATAAGCAACATTAAACAAACTAATGATTCGATTGAGTTCGATACTGATAAAATCGGCTCACCGGTTGTGGTGAAAATATCTTACTTTCCTACCTGGAGAGCTCAGGGCGCAAATGGCCCCTATCTGGTATCCCCTGCTTATATGATGGTCGTGCCCACTTCGCATCATGTGAGGTTGTATTTCACGTACGGTTGGATCGACTGGACCGGTATTGCGCTCGGTTTTGCAGGAATAGGATATTTGTTTTTCGTGGGGAGAATTAGCAATAAATTATCATCGTGATTCTGTCATTCTGAACTTGAATGGGGAGATAGCGTCATTCCCGCGCAAGCGGGAATCCAGAAAGTTGTGAGATATGAAAAAATTTTGGGTTTATATTTTGGCCTGTAAGAAAAATGGGACTCTTTATATTGGGGTTACCTCTGAGCTAATTAAAAGAGTTTACCAACACAAAAATGATCTTGTTGGGGGATTCAGTAATAAATATCAAACGCACCTTTTAGTTTACTTCGAAGAACATCAGACAGCTGAAGCAGCAATAAAACGAGAAAAACGGCTTAAGAAATGGGAAAGAAGATGGAAGCTGCGACTAATCGAAAAATCTAATCCTGAATGGAGAGATTTGTATAATGAAATTATTTAGGCTGGATTCCCGCCTGCGCGGGAATGACGAGCGAAAAAAGTAGTGGATTGACGATCTCCCTAAACATTAAACTTAAACACCATCACATCGCCGTCTTGGACGGTGTAATCTTTGCCCTCGAGGCGGACTTTGCCAGCCGCTTTAGCGCCTGCCCAGCCTTTATGTTCAACTAGATCCTGCCAGGAAACAGTCTCGGCTTTGATGAACCCTTTTTCAAAGTCGGTATGGATGACGCCGGCGGCTTGCGGCGCTTTGTCCCCTTTATGAATGGTCCATGCCTTGATCTCCTTTTCTCCGGCTGTGAAGTAGGTTTGGAGGCCAAGCAGATCATATCCTATCTTGATTAGCCGGTTTAATCCCGTCTCAGATTGTCCCAGCTCTGAAAGATATTCTTTCTTTTCTTCCTCGGAAAGCTCGTTTAGTTCAGATTCAATCTTTGCTGAAATTAAGACATGGTTGTTGTCATTTTGAGCGACTTTATTTTCTCCACTATTTTTGTCATTTCTGTCATCTTTGTCATTCCCGCGCAGGCGGGAATCTATACCAATAATGTCCTGGATTCCCGCCTGCGCGGGAATGACATGAGAGGTAAGATTTTCTTCATCGACATTGAAAATATAAATATGCGGCTTTAAAGTAAGCAGGTTTAAGTCTTTAATTTTCTCGATATCTTTTTCAGACAAATCCAATTCTCGGGCTGCCCTTCCTTTCTCAAGTTCGGTCTGAATTTTTTGGACTAAATCCAAAGCTTCTTTGAGTTTTGGATCGCCTTTTACTTCTTTAGCCAGCTTGGCTGCCCTTTTCCCCACTGTTTCGAGATCGGAAAGCACCAGTTCCATTTTAATGGTTTCCATGTCGGAGGTTGGATCAACTTTTCCGGCCACATGAGTGATATTTGTATCTGAAAATACACGTACGACTTCAGCAATCGCGTCACACTCGCGTATATTGGCCAGAAATTTATTGCCGAGGCCTTCGCCTTCTGCTGCGCCCTTCACTATTCCCGCAATATCGATAAATTCAACGATTGCCGGGACGATTTTCTGGGTTGGAATAACTTCAGCCAGCTTTTGCAACCGTTCGTCCGGGACCACCACAATGCCTACATTTGGATCGATGGTGCAAAAGGGGTAATTTGAAGCTTCCGCTTGGTTTTTTGTCAAGGCGTTGAAAAGCGTACTTTTGCCGACATTCGGCAGACCGACTATTCCGATAGATAGGCCCATAGAGCTCCTTAGATTAACCAGTTAATTTTAGCACAAACGGAAGATAATTGACAGGAGCCATTAAATCAATCAAAAAAATCTGACTCACGTGCACTTTTTAAAATCGTTCATAAAAAAAACCAATAGCGTCATTCTGGCTTGACCAGAATCATTTTAAAGCACAAATTCCTAGTAAAAATCCATGGATGACAAAAAGTGCATGTGGTTCAGCAAAAAAATCTTGCCAAAATAATGCTTATGTGATATGATAACAAATCAGCTTAAGGATAAAATTTATTTAGTGTCCAATACTAAGGAAGAAGATGTACTTAAGTTGATTTGTTCCTTGTAATAAGAATAATCAAGAAGAGATCGGAGGAGACTCTTCTTGTGGAGATATAGCTTTATTCATTCAATCAAAAAAAACAAAAACAAGGAAAGGGTGAAGAAGATGAAGAAGTTATTCGTCATATTCATCGCCGCACTCATTGCGGTGATGGCTCTGGCTGCTTTCGCCTCAACGGCGATGGCGGCTACATGCCCCACACTGACCTTTACGGCACCGACGGCGGAAGCAAATCCGTCGGTTACGGTGGCCCCTGGTCAGTCAGTTACAATTACGGTGGCTTCAAATCCCTCAGCTGCTTATCTTGAGTATAACAGCTGGGGAGGAGGCGGTGGCTGGGGTGGACTTGATAGCACTCCCGTTACATATAGTGTAACGCCGCCATCAACCCCGGGGACTTATTACGAATATTTTGTCCCCGCGCAAAGCGGTTGTTCTTCTAACCAGGTAACTATTAATGTCGAAAACGCTCCAACGGTACGGAACTATCTGTGGACCTGGTACGACGATGCAGGTGGCGACAACTGGGTACTTCTGTCCAATCCGGCTAGCGCTGCCGCTCCGCTTAACTTCCAGTTAAGCATTGCCGGCAGTAATAAAGCTCTGCCCAATGGCGGAGCTATCGGTCCGGGACAGACCATCACGCCGCGATACGGCATTATGGGTGGACCGGTCACAGCATCGTCTATGACCGGAGACAAAGGAATCGTCAGCCAGCGCATTCTCTGGCCCAAGGGAGGCAACTCGCTTGAAGAAGTGTTGGGGACAGACGAATCGAGCCTCTCCGATCACTACTACTGGACCTGGTACGACCAGCAAAGCTCAGGGATGACCGACTGGGTGTTGATAGCCAACCCGAACGACTCGATGATCTATTACGAAATCACGATCGCCGGCCAGGATCCGGGAACAGCATGCTATCACGGTACAGGACCCAATTGTTCTTCAGGATGGCTACTGGGCCACCAGAATATCACCCCCACCTTCCCTGGGAAAATAGGTGGTCCTGTCGAAGTCCAGGCATGGACCGACAGCAGCAAGACAACACCTGTCAATGTCATGGCGTCACAGAGGGTGTTATCAAATTACGGCAATGCCTTCAATGAGGTTCCTGGCATAACGGCTGGCGATCTTTCTGGAGATTATCTCTGGACGTGGTACGACCAGCAGAGTGCGGGGATGACCGACTGGGTTTTGGTGGCCAATCCCTCGGCCTCCGATGATGTCTATTACCATATAATCGTCGGCGGCGCTGTCGAGCCCAATACCTCCGACAATCCCGGATTTATCAAAGCCGGCGGCAAGGTAACACCGATGTTCCCCGGCGTGATGGGCGGGCCGGTCGAGGTCAAAAGCTGCAGCGCGGTCTTTGACCAGTATGGGGCATGTTCCGGAACATCTCCGAATTTGATTGCCTCGCAGAGAGTCATTGCCGGCCCTTCGTTCGAAGAAGTGCCCGGCTACTCGTCCTCGGCTTTATCCAGTGATTACCACTGGACTTGGTACGACCAGCAAAGCCCCGGTTCACTCAACTGGGTTTTGGTGGCCAATCCCTCGGCCTCCGATGATGTCTATTACCATATAATCGTCGGCGGCGCTGTCGAGCCCAATACCTCCGACAATCCCGGATTTATCAAAGCCGGCGGCAAGGTAACACCGATGTTCCCCGGCGTGATGGGCGGACCGGTTGAGGTTCAGGCTTGGACCGGAGATCCGGATCCGACCAAAGGGACGCCTGCTAAAGTGATGTCTTCCCAGCGGGTGATGTGGAACGGCTACTTCAATGAAGTGCTGGGGACCGTAATAAACTGAGTCCCCGGTTTTCTCCTCCACGCGGCCGCTTGCCCTTCAGGGCAAGCGGCCGTTTTCGTTGCAAAAAAGAATTGACAAACATTGCCATCCTAATGTTATACTTATGTTAACTTAATATCATATTTTTCGGAGGGGTAGTGGCGGAAGTCTACAACCAAAATCAAAAAAATCAAAAACGGTTCAGCAAAAAGACTATGGCTGTAATTTTGACAGTCTGTGCAGCACTTGTCTTAGTAGCCGGCGGTTTTTTGGGTTATCAATTTTTCATAAAAAAAGCAGCCCCTGTAAATTCTGACGTTGTAGCCGAGGTAGCCGGACAAGAGATTCATTTGCCGGAATATAAGACATGGCTTTTTGCTGCTACAAATGAAGGCACTCCAGAAAATCCTGCTTATTTAAATGATAATATTAAAGGTTCTATTCTTGACGATGTTATCGATTCAAAAATTATTGATAAAGAACTGGCAAAGAGAAATATACAAATTACAGATTCGGAGATTACCGTTGCCGCCAAAAGTAAATATAAAAATTATGACAATGTAGGAAGGGAAGCACAAAGTGCATATCGGAATTTCGTGAAACTTCAAATAGGCAAGACAAAGCTTCAGTCGAAAATACAAAGCTGGCGGGAAGGATATGCTCTCTACTGTTATTTTAATCGTTCAGACATGAGCGACATGTCAGGAAAACCCGATGCAGCCGCGAAGCGCGCAAGCCAAGAAGCATATGCCAAAGACTATTGCACAAAGGTTGAGCAAAGGCTTGAAGCCGGTACAGCAGATTACAGCAACGAATTAGCCAAACTTAAGGCAGATCCTGTGATTGGAGAAGCTGCTTGGCGCCCCTATACAATGGATTTTGGACAAGAACTTAAAAAGGATGCTTCTCTAGGACTGGTGCCACCGGCTCCAAACGGAACACCTCCATCTGCTGACAATAGTACACAATACGTAACTACTGTTTTTCAGAGTTCACCTCAGTTAGTTGCATTAAGTCCCGAGAAAAATAAATATTATCTGGTACGAGTTGAGGGGCAAGGCAAAGATAACGTAAAACAGGGTGTTATGTATGCTGTAGTTTACATAAAGGATGGTTATAAAGGTGAAACTAACGACTTTACCAGTTGGCTTCAAAATGAAGAAAAGCTATATCAAGTAAAAACTTATGTTGATAGAATAAAATTATGAAAAAGCTGATTTTCCTCTTATTAACGCCCGTGGTTTTATGGATATTCTCGCTTGCGCCGCAAGTGGCAAAAGCTGATAATCTGGGCGGTGTTTGGGTTAACGTTCAGGATACGGGTGGTAATCCTATTAATGGTGTGCCGGTTAGGATAGACAGCCTTGTAAGCGGCAGTTACACGTACCTTGGATATGGCAGCGTGTCTTGCAACAATGGGGTAATTTTCTATGATGGTCCTTCGTCAAACCCTCCTGATGCGAAGCCCGATACCACTTGGTATGGCAGCACGGGTGATAATGGCCATGCCTATCAAGGCACCCAAAGTAATAACACGAATTATCAAAATGCTCCGGGACAGACCGGTTTTTGGGGCGTTTCACCGGGACAACTCTTATGGGGCGATGGCGCATCATGCGCTTGCAATCCAGGCAATCCTGGCATTGTTCCATCCTCTGGTAATACTATAAGGGTGACCATTACCGTCCCCAGCGATTATATAGCTACAGACGGCACAACCTGGGATACAACCGTTACTAATACTGGTTATGTTATACATACATTTCATCTGATTAAAAAGCAGCCACAGGGCTACCTTGACAGTGTAACATGCGCTACGGGCGGTGGTATAGAGGTTAAGGGTTGGAGTATGGACCCTGATTATACAAATCTGGCTGCGCAAACTGATGTCCATGTCTATGTCGACGGCACCACTCAAGGGTACGATATCGGCAAAGCCAATGTGAGCCGTCAAGACGTCGGCCCTTATGGATTTGATTATACCTTTATCAACTTAAGCGGCGTACATTCGTTTTATGCTTACGGCATCGATGTATCCGGAAATGATCCCAATGCATTGCTTATTGGATCACCCATGACGAGCCCGAACTGTTCTGCACCACAACCAGCCGCTCCTACTAACTCTTGTCCCTATCTTCATGTAAATGGTGGCGATAGCGCCACGGTACTGCAGGGCACGCCGGTAACTCTCAGTTGGGGCGGCGGCAGCGATGTCTCTACTATTAATATTGAACAGCATCCAAGTTCAGGTGCCCTCGCCAGCATAAATGGCGTTACTGTTTCAGGAGGCAGCCTTCAGACTGTGCCTTCGCTAACCACTAATTATGATTTAGCTGTAACGTATAAAGCAAAGGACAGTTCCGGAAAATTAAGTGAAACATGCCCTAGTGGCGGGGTGAAAGTAACAGTAGAACCCAATAAGTCCGGATCATCGCAGCCGGTGCCGCCGCACTAGAATTATAATTTTGAATCTAGAATAGTTGAATAATAGAATGAGAATTTGGAATATTGAATTCGGCGAGTTGGCAGATCGTCAAGATAAATTCCATATTCTACCACTCAAAATTCGAGACCGTTGAAAAAGTATCTAAACTCGTCATTCTGGCGACATCTAGGAGGCCGGAATCCTTTTCCTTAAATCTTAAAAATTGATTCTGGACAAGCCAGAATGACATATCTTGTAAGGTGGTCTTGTACGATTTCTTATTTTGGCATTTAATCATTGGGCTTTTGATTGGAAATTAGAAATTGGGAATTGGAAATTATGAGCGATTAGCGAATTTCTCCTTGACTCTTATTCCTCTTTTGCTGTTTAATGGTTTACAAGGATAACAACTTATTACTTTTGGAGGGTAAATGTTACCTGGCCTCAATATTTTAAAAGAAAATACCAACTATTTTGGGATTGATATAGGAACAAGCGCGGTAAAAATCGTTCAGCTGAAAAAATCTTTCGGTAAGTTTGAGCTGATATCCTTTGGCAGTGCTCCAATTCCTGAAGGATTAGCCCAGAGTGACAGCGCCGTTGATGTGAAGAGGCTGGGCGGAATAGTAAAGGAATTAGTGCATTCAATGCATTTAGTGACAAAAAATGTCATAGTCTCGTTGCCCGGCGGATCTATATTTACTACAGTGGTTAAAATACCCAAAATGCCAATGGCTGAAGTGAAAAAGGCCATCAGCTATCAAGCGGAACAAAATGTTCCCCTGAAAATTTCAGAGATAAAGATTGATTGGCAGGTAATCGGACAATCTCCGGATACAGGGGAAATATCCGTTATGATTATTGCTGCCCCTATCCAAAAAACCCAGAAAATGGCTAATGTGGTAGAGGAGGCCGGTTTAGACCTTGATGCGATCGAAATAAATGCAATAGCCGTCGCCAGGGCATTGCATACCAATGAACCGCTCTATATGATAGTTGATATCGGCACCTTTATGACAGAGCTAAGCGTGGTGCAAAATGGTGTCTTGACTCTTACGAGAACTGTTCCCGTGGGAGGGCAAGTGATAACCAGGGCGATAGCGCAAAATCTTGGTATGGAAACTACTCAAGCAGAACAGTTCAAAACCAAGTTTGGCATTGATAAAGACAAGATGGAAGGGAAAATATTTAAGGCAGCTAGGTCTATTTTAAATAATCTCACCGAAGAGATAGAACGCTCAACTAAATATTATCAGGATCAATACAGCCAAAATATAACCTTGCTTAAAATGACTGGCGGCTGCTCTAAGCTCTTGGGTATGCAAGATTTTCTGTCGGACAATCTGGGAATAAATGTTGTTTACGGTAATCCCTGGGCTTCAGTGGTTCATAAGCCGGATATCACAAATCAGCTAAACCAAAATGCCGCCGATTATGCAGTGGCTGTCGGGCTGGCCATGAGGGGGCTATGATGTCAAAAATAAATCTAATGCCCGATGTAAAACAAGAAAAGATCAAAACTAAGCGCCGAAACTTTTTTGTTACTATTGCGGCTATGGCTATTTTAGCAATCACAATCCTTGCCTTGCTAGTATTGCAAGGCTACAAGTGGGCTTTAGATTATAATTTATCAAGGACTAAACAGGATATTGCGAGCACAAATGATGAGCTGAAAAATTACGCCGATATTGAGAGAATTGTGGATGATATCAACCAGGGACTCGCGGCTATCAATCAGGTTCAGGCACAAGAACCTAAATGGTCGCTTTTCTTGCCCCAGCTTGAAAAGGTGACGCCAAACGACATTCAATATACGCAGTTTTCGCAAAATGGCAATACATTCAAAGCCAGTGCAGTTGGCAAGAATGTAGTTTCTATTGCCAGGGCAATCAAAGCTTTAGATGATTATAATTATCAGCAAAGCGGGAATAATCAGAATCAAAAACTTTTTAATAACGTTGTTGTTACCGGATATGACCAAGGTACAAATGGAAATGTAAAGTTCGACATTTCCTTTGATCTTAAGCAAGGTGTCTTATGGTAGGAAACAAAAAATTTGAAAAATATTATTGGACGTTGGGCGTGGTTGTCATAACGCTTATTGCAATGTTTATCTTAATATTATTTATTATGGTCCCTCTTTTTAAGGGTATCGGGAAAAGCGGGCAGGATTTAAAGACAAACAAACAAGAACTCTCACTTTTGAAGGACAAACTAGACAAACTCAGGGTCTTAAAAGATAAAGAATCAGACTTAAAAGACCAGGAAAACGTGGTAAATGGTGCCATCCCGGACCAGAAAGATGTCGGCGGTTTATTTGTGCAAATTGACGGAATGATAGCTGCGGCCAACGGAAGCACTACCGGGATCAAGGAAGCCTCAGCAAACTCAAGCGCTAGCTCTGCGCCCGCTGCAACAACTGCTTCTGGAGCTCAATCTTCAGCAGCCGTCTCCGGAGAGTCAGCAACCGGATCTTCCGGAATCAATCTTACATCTTCTGATTATAGTTATGATGTGACATTCCCGAGTTATAATGACTTTAAAAATTTCCTGTCAATTTCCGAAAATGCCCACAGATTTGTTTATTTAAATAGCTTCCAAGTGGATACATCACAAGGGGACAGCTTTAAAGTTAGCTTGAACTACAAAGCGTATTACAGACAATCCGGGCAAACAGGAGGATCTAAGCAATGAAGAAAAAGGACATCATAGTGCTAGCTGTTTGTATTATTGTTATTGCGGCATGTATTTATTTCATTATGGGGGGGGTTGGCGGTAATGGCGGACAAGTAAAAACTGCCGGCAGCACCACCCAAACTACAGAGTTTAACTCCAATATTGATAATACTGCTATCCAAAAGCTGCAGGAAAGAAAGGATTATGGAAGTGTGCCCATGGATGGTATAGGCAGGGATAACCCCTTTGCTGGATTTTAATCATGGCTGTCAGAGATGAAAAAAAGCTGGTAGATCTTCTGGTTAAGCTCGGTCTCATAAGCCAAAAACAGCTTGATCTCATTAAAGTACAGAGTGCAGAAACCGGAAAATCTGTCGAGAATATTTTGCGTGATATGCCTGGAATATCTAATGAAGAGCTAACCAAAGTAGTAGCGGTCAGTTCCGGTCTTCCTTATGTGGATTTAAAGGCAAAAAGGATTGACAAACAGATCCTTGATATTATTTCTAAAAAAGTCGCTGAAAAATACAAGATTATACCTTTTGGAAAAGTTGGGGAATTTTTAAATGTAGCAATGTTAAACCCAAATGACATTCAGTCTATTGAGTTTATAGAAAAAAAGACGGGACTAAAAGTAAAGCCATATTTAGCTTCAGCAGAAAGCATCTCAAAACTGTTGGGGCAGTATGACGATTATTCATTTGAGGTCGAAACGGTTATAGGTGATATACAGAAACAGCCGGAGTCCAGCCTGCAGGAAAATGAGAAGAAAAAAGAAAAAGAGAATAATGCCGCAACGATTACGCAAGACGCGCCTATTACGAGGGCATTAAATACAATTTTGGAATATGCTGCTAAGTCTCGTGCTTCGGACATCCACATTGAACCGAGAGACAAGGATATCAAAGTTCGTTATAGGATTGATGGCTTGCTTTATAACACCATGGCCCTCCCGAAACATATTCATCCGGCCTTAGTTTCCAGAATTAAGATTCTATCTAATCTGAAAATTGACGAACATCGGGTACCTCAGGATGGCAGATTTCAGCTAAATATGGAAGGCCGCGAAATTGACCTTCGTATTTCGATTACGCCAATAGTATATGGAGAGAAGGTAGTCATCAGGCTTCTTGATAAGACAAACGGTATGATTACCTTAGAAAACTTAGGCATCAAGGGAAGAGCTTACAGGATTATTGAGGAAAGCTTCAAGAAACCTCATGGCATGACTCTGTCGACTGGACCGACTGGTTCGGGTAAATCAACATCACTTTACGCTATTTTGTCCAAGCTAAATACTCCGAGTGTCAACATTATAACCATCGAAGACCCTGTTGAATATAATGTGCCGGGCATAAACCAGATCCAGGTAAATAATGGCGTCGGGCTTACATTTGCATCAGGTCTTCGGTCAATGCTCCGCCAGGACCCGGACGTCATAATGGTTGGAGAGATTCGCGACAAAGAGACGGCTGATCTTGCCGTTCAGTCAGCTTTGACCGGCCATACTGTCCTTTCCACATTGCATACAAACTCAGCCGCAAGCGCTTTGCCGCGATTGATTGACATGGACATTGAGCCGTTTCTTATCGCATCTACGGTTAATACAATAGTGGCGCAAAGGCTGGTGAGAAGAATTTGTGAAAACTGCAAGGTAGAATACAGGGCAACTCTCGCACTGACCAAAGCCATTAAAGCTTCATTGAAAGGGGTTCTGCCCTCAAAGAATGATCCCAAGGAAAAGACCACGGAGCTTGGTTTTGATAAATTGCCTTTTGTCGAAGATGAAACCTTTAAGCTTTACAAAGGGAAAGGCTGTGAATCCTGCAAGAATACAGGGTTTTGGGGAAGAATTGGGGTATACGAGATATTTAATGTCAGCCCAACGATAGAGGATCTGATAACGTCCCAGTCTTCAGCTAGTGATATCCAAGATCAGGCAGTAAAAGAAGGTATGGTTACCATGCAGCAAGACGGCTTTTTAAAGGCGCTGGCCGGTATCACTACCGTCGAGGAAGTTGTAAGAACCACTTCTGAGGAATGATTATGCCTTTGCAAATTTTTAAAAAAACATTAGAATATTAATAAATAGGAGGGTGCGTGCCTGAGCAGACCACAAAATTAAAAATTGAGAATTTTCTTGAAGAAGTCATTAAGCATGATGCAAGCGATCTTCATCTGACGGTTGGCGTGCCTCCCATGCTTCGAATTGACGGTGCGTTAAGGCCTATAGCCGGGGTGAGTGGTCTAACAGATACCGATGTACAGGCTCTCACATATTCAATCTTAGATGATGTCCAAAAAGATATTTTGGAGCGTGACAAAGAGGTTGACTTTTCCTTTACTTATGGTGACTTAGCAAGGTTTAGAGCGAATGCTTACCACCAAAAAGGCAATGTCGGTTTAGCTCTCCGGCTTATCCCGGTAAATATCCGAAGTTTGGCGCAACTGGGTATGCCTAAAGTCCTTGAAAAGTTCACGGAATATCCGAGAGGTTTAGTACTTGTAACCGGGCCGACCGGATCAGGCAAGTCCACAACGCTGGCGGCAATGGTTGATAAGATTAATAAAGAAAGAGCCTGCCACATCATTACCGTTGAAGACCCGATTGAATACACGCATAATCATAATAAATCAATAATCGAGCAGCGCGAGGTGCACTATGATACCAGATCATTTGCAGCCGCCCTTCGCAGTGTTTTGAGGGAAGACCCTGATGTCGTTCTGATCGGTGAAATGCGCGATCTCGAGACTATTGCAGCCGCCATTACCATAGCTGAAACCGGACATTTGGTTTTTGCTACTTTGCATACCAACAACGCCGCCCAATCAGTTGACAGAATTATTGATGTTTTTCCGCCGCATCAGCAGCAGCAGATAAGGGTACAGCTTTCAAATATCTTGCAGGGAATCGTTTCCCAAAGGCTTATACCTTCCATTGGTGGCGGAAGAGTAGCTGCCGCTGAGATTTTAGTAGTGACTCCCGCGGTACGAAACATTATTCGCGAGCAAAAAACACATCAGCTCGAGGCGGTAATACAAACCGGTGCCTCAGAAGGCATGCAGGCTATGGACAGAACGCTTGCGAACTTGATAAAGACAGGCAGAATTACCCTTGATGAAGCCAAGGGTTATGCAATCGACCAGAAGGAGCTTGAAAGATTGCTTCACGGGTAATTTTTTCCATTGTTATCCTGAACTTCCTGCCCGTCCGGCAGGCGGGGATTCAGGATCCATATAAATAAAACTTGATTCCGGATCAAGTCCGGAATGACAAAAAAGGAATCATGCGCGAATTTACATATAAAGCCAGAAATAATCAAGGCGAGCTGGTAACGGGAACTGTTGAGGCGGAAACCGAAAGTTCAGCTTCAACTTTGCTTACTGCCAAGAAGCTATATCCCGTCAGAATCAAGGAAGAAAAACACGAAAAATTTGCTATTCCTTTTTTAAATAAGGTGAAGGTCAAAGACAAAGTTTTCTTTATTCGACAGCTGGCAACCATGGCAAATGCCGGCCTTCCAATATCTCAATCACTATCCACATTGCTTGAACAGACTCATTCTGATCAGATTAAAAAAATGGTAGAGCAAATGATCCGCGATGTGGAGGCCGGTGATAGCTTGGCAACAACATTTTCGAGATTTCCGGATGTCTTTACCAAAACTGATCTTTCTATGATTGCGGCCGGCGAGGCAAGCGGTAAAATTGATGAGGTTTTAGAATATATGGCATCCCAAGCTGAAAAAAGCTATAAAACAGCCAAAAAGATTAAAACCGTCTTTATATATCCGTCATTCCTCCTCTGTGTCGTTATCGGTGTGGTCGCCCTCATGATGATATTCGTTTTGCCTCAGATGCAGACACTCTACTCAAGCTTCGGCAACGCTCAGCTCCCCTTGCCCACCCAAATACTTATGGGTTTTAGCAATGTGATGGCCCACTATTATTATCTGGTCATTTTGATGGTTGTGGCTATTTTCTTTGCCCTTAGAATGTATGTGAAAACTGACTCGGGCAGATACATCTGGCACAGCTTGAAGCTCCGCATACCATTGCTCGGCAACTTCCTGCAAATGTCCTATATGGCGATGTTTTCGCGCACTATGTCGAGCCTTATATCCTCCGGAGTGCCCATTCTTGAAGCATTAAAAATCGTCGGGGATACCATGCCAAACATCCATTATGAAAATGCCATTAGAGAAACCAGGGGCAAGGTAAAACAAGGGGGCAGTTTGTCGCAAGCTATCAAGGAAAATCCCATATTTCCCGTCATGGTGTCGCAGATGATCGGCGTCGGCGAAAACACCGGTGAGATTGACTCTATGCTTTCAAACTTGGCGGACTACTATAACGACGAGATAGACAACTGGGTCAAAAGCTTTCAGTCGCTGCTTGAGCCTATCATGATAGTGGTTATGGGTCTAATTGTCGGCAGCATAATTATCTCCATCATCATGCCCATCTACAATGTCGGCATCTTCATGCAACACTAGTACTTTAATAAATTCGAAATCCGAAGCACGAAATCCGAAACACTAAACAATATCAAATGACAGAAATTATAAACAAAAAGGCATATGATCCAAAAAGAAGAACTGCCTCTCTCTGTCATTCCCGCGCAGGCGGGAATGCAGTCAAGCTAAGCAAGAACCGTGAGGCTTAAATAAAGTATAAAGTTGAGTTAAAATAATTATTAATGAAATCCTACTATGTCTACATCATGGCCAGCGACAGAAACGGAACGCTCTACACGGGAGTTACCAAAGATTTAAAGAAAAGAGCATATGAACATAAAAATGATTTAATCGAAGGCTTTACCAAAAAATACAAATGCCACAATCTTGTTTACTTTAAAGAAACAAATAGCATTGAAGAGGCTATCAAAAGAGAAAAACAAATCAAGAAGTGGAACAGACAATGGAAGATGAAACTTATAGAAGATTTTAATCCCAAATGGAAAGATTTATATGATAACATTGACTGACTGGATTCCCGCCTGCGCGGGAATGACAGGGGATAATGATTTTTGAAAATGAGTTGCAATGAAAATACTTGGCGCAATACTTGATAAATCCCGAATTAGTGTTTAAATAATTTGAATTTAAAAATTTATGATTTGTTTAGCATTTAGCATTTAGAGATTAGAATTTGATGATATTCTGCTGACAGAATATCATTGACACACCTTAAGGATATTGGTTAAATATCAACATAAAAAGAAAATTAGAAAGGAGGTGAAATATGAGAAAGCTAAAAGAAAAACAAGGTTTTACCCTTATTGAGTTAGTTGTCGTTATGGCAATTATCGCTATTCTAGCGGTTCTTATCATCGGAGCTATTACAATCGCCAGACACACAGCTACTGAAACTGCCAACAGGTCCAATGCTAGGACCGTTCAAACTGCTTTGGAGGCTTATTATGCTTCTAACAAGAATTATCCTGACATATTAGGTACGGCGATTAGCGACAACACCACCGACACCACTCTAAACATAGCAGCAACAAACCTCTCGACTAGCGCGTGTACAGGAAACGGGGGTGGTACCCAAGACAATAGTGGTGGAGGTAATATAGTAAGTAGTTCCACTAACCACAATTACACAATTACAATCGCACCGTGGAACTGCAATACAAACGGTCAAGGTGGTTATAACATCGGCACTATATCGGGTCCTTAATGATGGTGCCAGTTTCTACCAAAAATTCTTCACTTGAAGGTTTTTGATGTCCATTATAACTAGCCATGGCGAGGCTACTCGCCGTGGTTGTTATGGGAAATATTAAAAAGCGAGTCAATCTTCGTACAAAAAAAGGTTTTACACTTATTGAATTGGTTGTAGTAATGGCCATTATTGCTGTTTTGGCCGCGTTGATAATTGGGGCCATTGCTATTGCCAGGCAGCAAGCAAGAGATACGCAGCTTAGAAACGACGCTAAAAGTATAGAAACTTATATAGAAAAATATTATGGTGATAATCAGAGTATGCCGCCTGGTGTTGATCAAGGGGTTTCCGGTAGTAACAATGATAGGCAGGCTTATGTCATGTTACAAAACGGTGAATCTCTAAATAAATATTTACCAGATCCGTCTCACCCTCCTACAAACCAGGCTCAAAACGGTGGAACTATTTGTTATGTGCATATGTATTCGGTACCGAACGAATATAGGCTTTGGGTTGTGACGGAAGAAACGGCGGCAAAACTTTTAGCAACAGGGGTATGCACTGTTGCTGATACATGTAAATGTAATTTTAACACTAGTATTATTCCGGCTGGCGATATTTTCCATCAAGAGTGATAGAGGAATGTAGGGGATAACTCTCTCATTAAGCTGATTTTGTGTATGTTATTTTTGTCATTTTTTGCCAAGCTTGGCAAAGGGCTGCCCCTTGGCAAATGGGTGAATGAAAAAAATTGTCCTCCCGGGTTTAATGTATAATATATTTATGCTGATCTTTTTGATTTTGTTTCTTTTCTTTCTCGGTCTTACTGCCGGCAGTTTTTTGAATGTTCTCACCTGCCGTTTTGAAGGCAAAAAATTCTTGACACAAGCTAACTTTTAATTTAATATTGTTTCAGTTTATTATTGAAAGTGATAATAAAATGAAATATAACGAGATGAATCGACAGATCAAAGAGCCAATCTTCTCTCTTGCAGACATTAGAAAAACAGGCCTTAGGGTCTACCCATATCAACTGTCTTTGTGGAGGGATGAAGAGTTGTTGATCAAGTTGAAAAACGGCATATATCTTTTTACTGCAAGAAAAGATTTAGTTAGTAATGAAAGCGTTGCTTTTACAATCTATCAACCAAGCTATATCAGCCTTGAATGGGCTCTGTCGCACTACGGTATCATCCCCGAGATGGTTTATAATGTGACATCTGTCACATCAAAGACAACTAGAACTTTCAAAAACGATATAGGCTTATTCGCCTATCGTCATCTCAAAAAGGATTTGTTTTTTGGATACAAAAAAGTAGATGACGGCAAGGGTATGTATCTTTTGGCCGAACCTGAAAAAGCGCTTTTAGACTATTTGTATTTGAATCTTGCCAAGTTGCATGACGAGGCAGATATAGAAGAGCTGAGGCTGAACCGGTTTTCCATGGGTGAGGCTGTCGATAAAGAAAAACTGATGCAGTACGCAGAAGTTTTTAACAGCAAAAAGTTAGATCGTATTTTAAAGATTACGGTGGAGAAATAAATGCTAACGATGGAGCAAATTAAAACGAATTTTCCAGGCGATGTGTTTGGAAAAAATCCAAAAGCTGCTTTGGTCGAATACCTGCAGTATGAACTTTTGGATTCCATTTTTCAGCAAAATGAGAGCGAAAAGCTAAGCTTTATCGGAGGGACAGCTATCAGAATAGTGTATGGCAGCTCGCGCTTTTCCGAGGATTTGGACTTTGACAACTTTGGCCTTACTTTCGACGGTTTCAAAACACTTCTTGACAAAACTGCAAAGACGATGGAGCTTAAAGGCTTTGAGATAGAGTTTCGTTTCGTAGAAAAAGAAGCATATCATTGCTATATAAAGTTTCCCGATTTACTGTTTAAACATGGTATATCCGGCCAGAAAGGGGAGAAGATTCTGGTGCGGATTGATGCGACGCTGAAGCGCGAGCTTGTGAAGCCGGAAATTTATATTTTAAATAACTTTGATGTTTACAGGAAAATATTAGTGAACAGCATCTCGGTTATTTTGGCTCAGAAACTTATTGCAATCATGGAAAGAAAGCGAGAGAAGGGACGTGATTTTTATGATGTTTCTTATTTATTGGGCAAAACAGAGCCGGACTATGTTTTTCTGGAGAAAGCCCATGGATATTCCGAGAAGCAAATCAAGAAACAGCTTTTTTCGAAGGTTGAGACGCTTGATTTTGATGCTCTTGCTAAAGATGTGCAGCCTTTTCTGATGAATCCAAGCGACATAGAGCGAGTTACGGGATTCAAGGATTATATCTTGCAAAAGTTAGGCGGCTAAGCTTGCCAAGGGTCCGTCCCTTGGCAAGTGAAATTCCCTTTTGTATTTTGGGTTTTTAGTACTTATAATATTCTCATGCATCTTTATATCGTTTTGACTTTATTTTTTCTAGCTGGCCTTATCATTGGCAGTTTTTTGAATGCTTTGATTTATCGTTTGGAAATTGGCAGAGGTTTGGGAGGCAGATCATTTTGCCCCAAATGTAAAAAAGAAATTAAGTGGTATGATCTCTTTCCGGTGGTCTCTTGGCTGGTTTTGGGCGGAAAATGCAGATATTGCAAAGCAAATATCTCGGATCAATATCCGTTAGTGGAGCTGGCGACGGGGTTTTTGTTTGCTGCCATCGGACCTCATTTTTTATCAGGTGCCGGATTGGATTCCGGGCAGGCAGGTAGTTTCTTTATTCATTTTTCTGCTTCTACTCTCACTGTCATTCCCGCTCCTTCCTCTGTCATTCCCGCGCAGGCGGGAATCCAGTCAATGTTGGGTATTTTCAACCTCCTCTTTTGGCTTGTTTTTGCTGCCGGGTTAGCTGCTATTTTTGTCTATGATTTAAAGCATCAGATCATTCCAAATGAAATTATTTATACCCTTTTGGTTTTGGGGCTTGTATTTGTGGGAGTTAATACTGCACTGCTTGGCCATTATCAGTATTTAATTGACCATCTACTCTCAGGTCTTGTCGCAGGAGGGTTTTTCTATATTCTGGCGATGATTTCCGGAGGCAAATGGATGGGGGGTGGCGACATTAAGCTTGTTGCTTTTATGGGGCTTGTTTTGGGCTGGCCGGGAATAATTGTCGCCTTGTACGCTGGATTTATCTTGGGGGCAGTTTTTGGTGCTATCAGTTTAGTTAGCGGCCAGAAAAAATTAGGGTCAAAGATTCCTTTTGGGCCGTTTCTGGTGACAGGAACCTTTATAAGCTTTTTCTTTCTTGTCCAAATTCTTGCTGTTTATGGTAGAATGTTTTTATAAGGAAAATGATTTATTCTCATCTCTGTCATTCCCGCGCAGGCGGGAATCCAGTCAAGCTAAGCAAGAACCGTGAGGCTTAAATAAAGTATAAAGTTGAGTTAAAATAATTATTAATGAAATCCTACTATGTCTACATCATGGCCAGCGACAGAAACGGAACGCTCTACACGGGAGTTACCAAAGATTTAAAGAAAAGAGCATATGAACATAAAAATGATTTAATCGAAGGCTTTACCAAAAAATACAAATGCCACAATCTTGTTTACTTTAAAGAAACAAATAGCATTGAAGAGGCTATCAAAAGAGAAAAACAAATCAAGAAGTGGAACAGACAATGGAAGATGAAACTTATAGAAGATTTTAATCCCAAATGGAAAGATTTATATGATAACATTGACTGACTGGATTCCCGCCTGCGCGGGAATGACAAATTGATAAAGGTTTTTATTATGTTACGGAGGGTTTCAAGATTAAGTAAAAGAATATCATCTCGGGACGGATTTACCCTGGTTGAAATGGTTGTGGTGATGGGTATCCTTTCTTTTCTGATGATTTTGGTCTTTAGCGGATTTACGGTTGCCAGGCAGGAAAACTACATCAATTATGTGGCAAATACCTTCCAGACACAGATGCGCCAGGCATTTGTGGATGCGGTTTCGACCAAGAAAATTAGCGATCCCGGAGGTGTTTGTGATGGCAGATCAACAGTTATAAAGATGATTAAACTCCAGCTTGGGACGTCTATCGACACTTCCGCCACACCGGCACCCCTTAGCGTTACTCCATTTTGTGACACCGGCGCTTCAACGCCAACGCAAGGCACTACCACGCCACTCGATCCTTCTACGTCCGTTAACTTCAAACAGAATCTTAAGGTAACAGCAAGTAATGCATCGGATGGAATCTCTGGTACTCTTTACCTTTTTTTCACAAGTCCATATGGTAAATTTTACGCAATGTCTTCACCAAGCGATTGGAGCAAAGATCAGTCTACTCAGATTTGGAGTCCGACCAATTCGCTTAATTTAGGCCAAGTTACTATTACATTCGCTGATCCGAACGGCGGTTCGTCGCACCAAGTTGTAATAAGCCCGGCGGGCAGTGCGGAGTTGAAATAATGAAGAAATTTTTCATAGTAAAGAGCAAAAAAGGACAAACACTTGTCGAAACTGTCGTTGCCTTTGGGATTATTGGCATATCCTTGGCAGCTATGATGAGCCTGACCGTTGCCACTAAAAATCTGGTTTACAACTCATCAGACATCACCAAAGCCAATACTTTGGCGGAAGAAGGGATTGAAATAGCCAGGCATCAGCGCGATATCGGTTGCAGCTTTTCATCGATTAGCTCTAGCGTTGCTTCTGGGACTACAAATTTTGTTATCAAAGGAGACACTGAATCCACGAACGACGAAACCATTCAGACTACCGGCACTCCGAACAAAATTTCAAATTTCGACAATTTCTCGCGAAATATAACCATTCAAAATTTAAGCAGTCTTCTGAGTTCCGACCCTATTATCACTGGCTCTAATTTTCAAACAGGCTCTGATTGCGGCCAAACCCCGATAAGCCCGAATGACTATGATTGTACTGACCGATATTATTACATCACGGTCACGGTCACCGGTCCGAACAGTGATGTTACCACAAGCGTATCAACCATAATGTCAAAACAATGATGAAGATATTTAAATTAAATAACAAGGGGATGACTCTTGTCGAACTGGTTGTCAGTATGGCGCTTTTTACTCTAGTTCTAACCTTGACTGTCGGATTTTTTATAACCATCCAAAAGCTTCAGTCGCAGTACCGGCAGACCTCCAATATGCTGGATGAAGGCAGATTTGCCTCGGAAACCTTCTCAAGAATCACCAGAGAAGCTAAAGCTGTAAGTGTTACAGGCTCTGGAAATTTATCGACAGGAGATGACCTTTGCTCGACCGGTGATACGCTAAGCTTAACCATGATGGATAGCACAACCATAAATTTCGAATGCCAAAGCAACCAACTGAAAATGGATTCAGGTGCGTACAATTTGACAACAGACCAAGTAAAAGTCGACAGTTTTAATGTCTCTCGCGGAGTTGTAGCAACTTATCCGAAAACCTTGAAATATCAGATGCAAATAGAAGAAACAAATCTTCCAAACGGGGAAACTTCAGCCGGCACGGGTGAGAAAATGGACTTTGAAGATTATCTGATAATGCACAATGAGCTTTAAGGGATGTAAAATGTTAAAAACCATTCACACTGTCATTCCCGCACTGAATCAGAGTTCAGCATAAACTCCGGCGGGAATCCAGCCGGACAAAGTATGAAGATAGTGTGATGTTGCATGAAAGGCGGAGTAAAATATGAGAAAGCTTAAAATGATAAACAATAAGGTCATGAAAAATCAAAAAGGCACGGTGCTTTTATGGACAATGCTTGCCATAGGCCTGTACTTTTTGTGCGTTAGCGCGGTGACGGCGGTCATTATTACCGAGATCAGGCAATCAAGTGAGATTGATAGTTCCACTCAGGCGTATATGGCTGCAGAAGCAGGTATGGAAAGGGTCAATAATTATATTGCAAACAGCATAGATACAGCAGGTAAAAAATCTAATAATCCCGTAGACTCTACGTCTTCTGCAACCTACGATTTTCAGGTGTTTAAAGTAGGTAAAGTTGGTGGCACTGACTCTCAGCCTCTGCCTTGGGATCCCTCGCGTAATTGCTCCACAACTAGACTCGGAGAATATGTGTATTGTTATTACAGCCAGGGAGAGGCGGGTGATATCGCCCGCAGGATAGAAGGCAGCCAGAGCGACATCCCATTAACTCAGGGTAATTCAATATCTTTTAACGATAATAATGTGGCTCTAACTAATGTTCCAGGTTACAGCAATCAATTTATTAATTTATCTAAGGATTATCAAGGCATCGGATTTTATCTGCCCCCCGGTGCCTCGGCCTACACTTTCAGCGGTTACATAAATCCCGTAAGCGGCAGTTTCCAAACCGGTTTAGCTGAAGGTGATAGCAATAATAATGCAATCGGCCTAGATATAGAAGATAAAAAAATTTATCTGGAGCAAATGGCTCTTGGCAGTGCTTTGCCTCCGGCACTACCATCAACTTACATTGATACCAGCACCGGAACAGGCCCTTTCCAATTTATCCTTACATATAGGCCGGGAAGCACGACTTCCCTGAAAGTTGTTGACGATAATGGAAATGGAACATGCATAGGTGTTGTAACATTAGACAATTCTCCTGCAATAACACCGAATTATGCTTTTTACCCACAATCATCTTCTATAGACCGTGGTGGAGCTGGCCAACTCACAATGACTAGTGGCACTGATACGCTCATAGAGAATGTTGGTCTATTTCTTAGGTGGCAACAATAACAACTTAAAGTTCATCGCAAAATCACAGGACATCAAATAAGAATGGGATGGTTTTCAAAAGGAAACTAATTTGGAAATCTAAGTTCTATTGCCTTTGTTATAGAAACTTTTGTGAACTTCACGAAACCTGCTTATTGGTCAGATGGGTGTAGATTTAGATTATAATGATGGAGGCGTGGCCGAGAACCTTCAATAATCTTCTCTCTCACACTGAGATTTTAAAGTTCAAAAGCACTTGCCTAGGGAAGTCCCTTGGCAAGTGCATCAGTTTTTCTTTTTATTGTGAAAATTTTTGTGGACTTCGCGGAGTCGAGTATTAGTTAAGTGGGTATAAATCTGGGTTGTGGTGATGGAAGCATGGCCGAGCATTGCTTGGACGCTTCTGATGTCGGCGCCGTTTATTAATAAATCGGTGGCAAAAGAGTGGCGAAGCATATGCGGCGTCACTTTTTTCGTGATGCCGCAAAGATGCGCATAACGGGAAACAATTCTCTGGATGCTCCTTGGAGTGAGGCGCATGTATTCGCCGTCATCCAAATCTTCTTTCACTCCCGAATAATGTATAAAAAGAGGCTTGGCATTGTCAGCTCTCTTGGCTAGATACTCCTTAATTTTTTTTGACGCTTGGTCTGATAGAAAAACAACTCTGTTTTTGCCGCCTTTGCCCCTGACATTAAACTCGCCCCTTTCCAGATTAATTTGCTCGCGGTTTAAACCGACCAGCTCGCTGATGCGAAGGCCGGTTGAGAAAAGGGTCTCAAAAATTGCCGCATCGCGAAGAGTAATAATCTCTTTTTTTGACGGATATTTTTCGGGCGCCGAGAGAAGATCCTGCACCTCGGTTATTTCCAGAAACTCAACTTGCTTTCTATTTGCGTCGCCAAGTTCCAGCTTCTCAGCCGATAATGACTTAATGTCTCTTTTAGCCAGATATTTCAGGAAGGCGCGAAGTGCGATTATATGATAGTTTTGGGTGATTTTCGCCAGATGCTGCCCCATACCATTTGTCAGCCTGTTTAAGTGCAGGCGGTATTTTCGCACCATATCCAGAGTGATTTGTTCGGGGCGCAGATCGGTACTTCTGTTTTTTTCGGCAAAATCCAAAAACCTGCCGAGATAGTGTTCGTAGTTTCGAATCGTCAGATCCGAGTGATTTTTCTCTATCTCGCAATATTCCAAAAAGTCGCTGACAAGGTCATTTACGCTGGCCATAGTATTATTGTACGACACAAATCCCATTTTGTCATTCCGACCTGTCCGTCCGGCCCGCCTGCCGGACGGACAGGCAGGCGGGCCGTCACTACATTAGTGGAAAGTAGAGGAGCCCCTTATCTTGAATGGATTCCCGCCTGCGCGGGAATGACAATGCATTAAGCATAAACAGTCACTATGTGAAAGTCATGAAAATTTGAGGCTTAGTATCTGCAAATTGATTGATCGTTGGCATTTGGTTATTGAAAATTTTATGCTTGTTAAGCATAATCTAAACATGAAAGCAGTTTTTGCGGCGGTTATTTTGTGTGCCATCATGCTTGGCATTCTTGTTTCCCCTTATTTTGATGTGTCAAGTCTCAGCCTTTTCGCCCTTTTCGGTATCTTTTTTATTTTGAGCATCTCTTTCATTCCGCAGAAGTGGCTTTGGATTTCCATGATCGCTATCGCCTTCTTTTTCCTTGGCGTTTTAAGATTTCAAAGCTATCAAGCGAGCTTTGAGAATATCACCTATCCGACAGGCGAAAATATAAAAATCGAGGGGCAGATAGCCGAGCCTCCGGAACAAACGGACAAGTCGGTACAAGCTGTGCTTGCAGACAATGGAAAGAAGGCGAAAATCCTCTTGGTGCTAAAACCTTTTACAAATGTTCATTACGGCGATTACGTCACGGTTCAAGGAAATATAGAAAAACCGGCTGATAATAAAAAAAATTCTTTATTGGTTAAGGGGATAGCATATGAAATGGCTTTTCCCGTGATTGCAAAGAGCGCGCCGGGTGAGATGTCGGCATGGATGCGGCTAAAAGGCGCGCTTTACGGCATCAGAAATCGATTCGAAAATAGCATTAACTCCACCTTTCCCGAACCGGAGGCTTCATTTCTCGCCGGATTGCTCCTTGGCATAAAGAGGAATCTGCCAAACTGGCTGACTCAAGACTTGCAAAAAAGCGGCACCACGCATTTAATCGCCCTTTCGGGATTCAATATCACTGTCATTATTGAGGGCTTGAGGCTGATATTTAAGCGAAAGTCGGCAAAACTCAGTTTTTATATGCCTCTTGCCGCCATTATCGCTTTCGTAATTATGACGGGTTCTTCGTCTTCCGTGGTTAGGGCCGGTGTCATGGGGGCGATGATGATGCTTGCATATAGAATCGGCCGGCAATCTTCGGCGACGATGGCGATTATCATAAGCGCTGCCATAATGGTCATTTTAAACCCGTTTATTCTGCGTTTCGATGTGGGTTTTCAGCTCTCATTTGCCGCATTTATCGGCATCGTTTATTTAGCGCCTCTCATCAAAAGTGTTTTGAAGATAAAAAATGAATTTATAAAAGATATGCTTGCCATGACGGCGGGAGCCCAAGTGATGGCTTATCCTTTAATTATTTATTACTTCGGCACTTTCTCGCTGGTGTCATTTGCGGCCAATCTGGTAATTCTTCCTTTCATTCCGTTTGTCATGCTGCTTGGATTTATCTCGGTTGTTATAGGTATGGTTTGGCAAGGGTTTGGCCTCGTCTTTTCGTGGACGGCACTTTTTGCCTTGAAATCCATAATTTGGGCTATTCACTTCTTTGCCTCCCTGCCGTTTGCGGCTGTAAGCGGGATCAGCATATCTTTTTTAAGCGCTGTGATTTACTACATCATTGTTCTTGAGCTTATATTTATAATCAAAAGGCTGAGAAGGAGGCGCCTTGCAAACTGAAGGCAAAGCAAAAAAGATATTTTCTTTTCCCGTTCTCGTTGTGCTGAGCGTCGCTTTCTTATTTATCTGGGTAAATGTTTTTACTCCGGAACACCATGCGCTTCAAGTTATTTTTTGCGATGTCGGGCAAGGGGATGCGGCTTTGCTTGAATTCCCCGACGGCAAAAGCGCTTTGGTTGACGGCGGTCCGGACAAGAAGGTCTTGGAATGCCTTGGCAAAAACCTGCCGTTTTACAGGAAAAAGATCGATCTCGTTTTTGTTTCCCATCCGGATGCAGACCACGTCTCCGGACTTAGCTATGTGCTCCAAAACTACGATGTCGGAAGGGTTATCGAAAGCGGCATCGGCAAAAACACCGTCGAATATCAAACCCTGGCAAGCGCTATAAAGGCAAAAGGCGTGCCTGAAACACAGGCTTTGCGCGGAACTGAAGTTGACATCTCGCCGCAATCAAAAGCGCAAATCCTGATGCCGGCAACTAACGCCGCCAACTCTCAAAACATAAATAACTCTTCTGAAATAGTACTTTTCAGCATTAATGAGGCGAAGATTCTTTTTACCGGCGACATGGAGGCGCAAGAAGCGGCCGGCCTTGCCGGCGCAAGCGCCAAAACGCCGGTCGACATACTCAAGATTCCTCATCACGGATCAAAATATTCGCTTGATGACGATTTTTACGCTGCTTTCAAGCCGAGGTATGCTGTTATTTCGGTCGGGGCAAAGAACAGGTATGGCCACCCGCACAAAGAAGTCCTGGACTATTTAAGCAAAGCCGGCATCAAAGTTTATCGCACCGATAAGGAAGGGGATATTAAATTTCAATCGGACGGCCAGAATTTGGTTCGGGAAAATTAGCATCCAAGCGGTACACAAATGTTATTGCTTGTGAAATCCAAAATGTGTATATTAGAACAAAGGAGAAATTATGCAAACACAAAAAATTCTAATCATCGATGACGACCCGGCCATTCGGGAATTGTATGAAACCGGATTTAAGCAAATTGGTTATGAGGTCGAAACAGCCATAAACGGCGAGGATGCCCTGAGCAAAACCCTAGCTTTTAAGCCGGACCTGCTTTTGCTAGACATCATGATGCCGGAAATACACGGTTTGCATGTTTTGGATATTATAAAAGCAACGCCGGAAGCTAAGGACATGAAGGTGGTTGTATTTACAGCTTTAAGCGATGACGAGGCGCAAAAGAAAGCTGAAGAATACGGCGCTGACGGCTATATCGTCAAATCCCAAAAATCGATGGCGGAAGTCATAAATTATGTTCAGGGAATTTTGAGCAAAAGCTAAAGCGCTTGCCAAAGTCAGGTAAAAGTGATAACATAAAAGCAATGAAGAGAAATACCAGCAGAATTCTAGCAGTCACACTCCTCCTACTCGAAAGAGGAAAGGTTGGTATTTGTTAAAGTAATTTGAAAATTTCAAAAACCGGCCTTTCCAAAAATGGAAAGGTTTTTTTATGGCGCCTTAGCTCAGTCTGGGAGAGCGCCCGCTTGACATGCGGGAGGCCGCCGGTTCAAATCCGGCTGGCGCCACCAAAAGGTATTTAGGCGGTTTTGCCGTCTGGATATAGATAATTGCTCGGGTATTCTCTTAAGGAAGCTAGATCCTCTCTCTACCCCTGTGGGGGCAAAGCCTTCCTGAGAAGATCTAAAAACATTGGTCATCCCAATGGCACCGGAAAGGGAGTACCCGAGCAAAGCACCTGTAACAAATGAAGAAAGGAAACGCGTGGCAGAGAAAGCTAGTATTCAAGGCCCTGTCAAACTCGTCGATATCACCGGAGAATCCGTTGAGGAAAGGAAGATATCTTCGGGGAAAAGGACCGAAAGGACCGTGAAGCGGGACCATCGGGGCAAGAGCCGGCACAACATTTTCTATCGTCGGAGATAGGGAGGAGTTATGTATGTTGAAAGCTTAAAAATCAGCGAGGGCACTGCAAGCGAGGATAATGTCCTCAGGTCCCTCCGAGAAACAGCAGATGAATTCAAGGAGCTGTTGAAAGGAATTGGCTCTGAAACTGTGCATGCATTTGGCGGCGGCGGATTCAATATTCCCTTCAAGCTGTTTCTGTTGTGCAAGGAAGAGCTTAAGCTCAAGCGTCTACCGTTACCGTAACCGAAAAGGAGGCAGTCTGATGACAGATCCTACTCAATCATGCAATATGCTGGTGCAAGGTATCACATGCTCAAAGCTTGAATCCGCGGTTGATTTGAACGTGCTCGATGTCGAGGTTACCAACACCGGATTTAAAGGGGGTACTTCTCGCCGGTCATCAAATCGATGTGAACGCGATTATCGATGAAGTGCGGCACATGTATCATGGGGTCGAGATTGCTGCCAGGGAGATCGATGGATCGGTAATTTCCCAAGGCGGTGTCCAGACTGCATAGAGCACTCGACTCATCGGAGGTGGTTAAATGGCCGCCATGAATGATATGGACCTGATACAGGAGGCTGCTGAGGAAGCTGGCCTTCAGTGTGAGACCGGAGATAACGGCGAATTGAAGCCCGTTATCAAGACGCCGCAAGAAGCGACGCGACTGATCGAAGCAATTTGCGGAAGTCGCAATCATGATCCTTACCCCGAACTATCGTTGTAGGGGGTGAGCAATATGCGCCGCAAAATACCTAACGAGACCCTCTGTCTCGGTAGTGTTGTAATTGCCGGTGTTGCTGAGGACTCCGGGGTAAATTTTATCCCGAGTAGTTTTGGCAGACACCAAGTTGAGGGCAAGGAGCAGCAAATCGCTGCCTTCAATGCCCGCTGCCGCGAGATTGTCGCATCTTCATGCCAGCACATTTCCTTCTTTACTGCAACGGCGCGCTAGCGCCCTGAACTTTTAAGTTTTTGCCGGGGCATTCTGCCCCGGCACAGGGCCAAGCGCGCCTTTCTCATGCTTTAAAAAACTTATAATTTGTGCTAAAATTACTATAAATTAAGAACATTTGAGGAGATTTTTCATGTCAGGCCATTCAAAATGGGCTTCTATAAAACACAAAAAAGCAGCCACTGACGCCAAGAAAGGCAAGGCGTTTACTGTGGCGGCCAATATGATTACCATTGCCGCCAAAGAAGGCGGCGGTGATCCGACCATGAATTTCAAATTGCGCCTAGCGATCGACAAGGCTAAAGCCGCAAATATGCCGACTGCTAATATCGATCGCGCAGTAAAGCGCGGAACAGGCGAGGGCGGGGCCGGCCAGGTGGAAGAACTGATATACGAAGGCTATGGCCAGGATGGAGTTGCGATTCTCATAAGTGCCGTAACTGATAACAAAAATCGGACATCAGCAGAAGTGAGAAGTACGCTGACAAAGAATGGAGGCAGAATGGCTGAAGCCGGGGCGGTTGCATGGGTTTTTGAGCAGCAGGGCCAGATAGTTGCCGCCACGGATTCTGAAGAAGCGCAGCTGACGGCGATCGACGCGGGAGCCGAGGATGTCGAGGCAGAAGATGGAAAGCTTTTTATCTATTCAAATGTTTCTTCTTTAAGCCAGATAAAATCTGCGCTCGAAAATGAAGGGATTAAGATTGAGTCGGCCGAGATTACCTTCAAGCCTAAAAATTATGTCAAAATCGAAAATGAAGAAAAGGCGGCAAAAATTTTGAAGTTAATTGATGCTATTGAGAGTTTGGATGATGTCACGGAAGTGTATGCTAACTTTGATATTCCGGAAGATATTTTAGAAAAAATAAGCTAAGCTTGGAGGAAAATGTTAAGCCTTACTCATAGTTCGGTAGGGGCGGCCGCCGGAAAATACATCCCAAACCCGGTCCTGGCATTTCTAGCCGGTATTTTTCTTCACTTTGTTTTTGATAAAATTCCGCACTTTTGGCCCGGAAAAGCAAATTATCAAGGGGTGATGCTGGTTTTGGATACAGTCGCCACCACTGCTTTTATTGCTTTTTTAATTTTGTATCCCGGTATCGGCAACCGATATAGGGTTGTCGGCGGGGCAATCGGAGGTGCTTTTGTAGATCTATGCCTGGTGCTAACTCCGAAGCTCAACCGGTCAAAGCTTGCCGGGTGGCATTCCGCGCGGCAGACCCATTTGCGAAGTTTTCGGTTTATCCTGAATGATCTTGTAATAATAGCGGCTACTATGCTGGTAACTTTTTGGATACCGGCATGATTATACTTGGTATAGATCCGGGGACGGCTACGACAGGTTATGGCGTCATTGAAAATAAAAATGGCAAGATTAAGGCTGTTGATCATGGCTGTATTCTGACTAAGACGGGACAGGACTTGGAAGACAGGCTGGACATTATTTTCAACGATTTGACTGATATTATAAAAAACTTTAAGCCCGAGATGGTGGCCGTTGAGGAACTTTTTTTTGCCTCGAATGCTAAGACCGCTATCTCTGTCGGCCATGCCCGCGGAGTTATTCTGCTTGCTTGCAAAAAAGCAAAGGTGCCGGTTTACGAATACACGCCACTTCAGGTGAAACAGGCGATTTGCGGCTATGGCAGGGGCGACAAGCAGCAGATTCAGAAAATGGTTAAAGCCCTTCTAAATTTAAACGAGATTCCCAAACCGGATGATGCGGCCGACGGACTGGCCATAGCCATTTGCCATGCACATAGTTATAAGTTAAAAGTAAAAAGGTACAATTAAAAAAGCTTTCTGCTTTTTGTTTTTATGTTATTCGGTTTTTCTGCTAGTATGTTTTATAAGGAGGGTTTTTGGCAACAGATCTCATAACAATGAAAGACGCTCAGTTTTTCCAGGCGATTTATCGCAGGGGGCTTGTTTTCCTGACACGAGCTTCGAGGGATAAAAAAGTTTTCTTGCCGCAACGCAAGAATCATCCTCTTTCATATCTTGAGGCGATGTCGGTTTTGGCGGTTGCGCCGTCCGCACGCAAAAAAATTGTAGCTCGCTACACAAGCTCCAAAAAAAATTTTCCCATTAGCACATCAGGCATTTTGGCGTGGGCGGTAACAAATGCGATAAGCGAGTTTAGCCGTAAAGAAAAAGTCGCCATTGAAGAGCATTTTGTAAAGCATGAAGAAATCTTTGACAAAAAGATTAACAGCCAAGGATTGTTGGAGCTAGAGGAAAGTGATGATTGGCTGGGAACAAACAGGAAAGGAGTTTTAATAGAGAACCAAGCATATTATGCGAAAATCTTGGATCTTCTCTCCTTTTTGACCAACGATGACATGTATGCTTTCAAGAAGAAAAGACTCATTCGCTCAGTGCGCGAGAAGCTGGACGGGGCGTATGTTTTGGACAGAACCAATTCGCTCGATATGAGCGTAAACCCTTTTGTGGCAGCATTCTTTGCACCGGAATTGTTTACAAATGATGATTGGGAAAAAACCTTTGACGCTTTCTTGAAATCTGAGAACCTCTGGGTATTTTGGGGAGGCTTGAGAGTGCTTGGGAAATCAAGTGAAAGCTATCTTGATGAAAAAAATGGCGACAGTTGGTTTTTCGTAAACAACATGGCAGCCATAGTCCTCTACCGCTTAAATTTAGAAAAATATAGGGATTATATCGATAAGATACTGCTTGCTTCTTCGAAAAATATCAATTGGCAGGAGCACGCCGGCCGGCCGTGCGAGCTGGTAATGACGGCGCAAAATAAGATTCGGATTAAGGATTTTGCCTCCATAACCCTTGCGACATACATTTACCTTTATCGCCTGATAGCTAAATAAGTCTTCCAAAACCATAACTTTTATGTTTTAATATTGGTGAAATTTGTTCATTCTACTAAGCGAGGTCTGAACCATGAAGCCAAACACGGAAATACAAGAAAGCATTGAAGACCTCCGCTCGGAGTCCTTTGATTGAGAAGAAGCGGCGACCGAACACTGTGGGCTGCCTGGTACAAAAAAACTGTTTGGGGTTGTGGCCACAATTCCAGCAGTGCTCGGATACCTCATGCTCGAATACATCGTCATATTCAACAATGGCGATACCTTTCTACACTGAAGGGGGTACTTCCCGGAGATTGCTACCGATTTGGAGGTGGGGATGAATAGACTATCACACATAGCCGTCTATTGGATGTTGCGGATTTCTATCGTTCTGGCGCTATACCTCTTGTCATTTTGGTTCATGACAGGCAAGGGATAAAAACCAAGACGGAGAGATTTGTGATATCGCGTAATGAGACAGCAACGAGCTCCTGGAAATAATCAGGGGCTCTCACTTTTGTATACTGGAATTTAACTTTGCTCATGCTGTATACTCTATACTGAATACAGAATACCAAAACGGAGTTTTCATGATTGCATCACTACGCGGAAAAGTAGCACAGAAAAGGCAAGACAGTCTGATTGTCGAAATGAATGGGGTCGGATATAAAGTCATTTGTCCGGTTTCTGTTTTAGAGTCGGCTAAAGTCGGCGAGAAAATTTTTTTAAACACTTACACCCATGTCCGGGAAGACGTTTTGGCTTTGTACGGTTTTCTGACGGCTGACGACCTGGCCCTTTTTGAGCTTTTAATCAGCGTTTCCGGGGTTGGGCCAAAAGCGGCTGTTAATATTTTGTCCGCGGCAAGTTCTGATAAGATTCGAAGCTCCATTCAAAAACAAGATCCCGGGATTCTCTATTCAGTTTCAGGAATTGGCAAAAAAACTGCCGAGAAAATCGTGGTTGAGCTGAAAAATAAGCTTGGGGCGACAAGCGAGCTGTTCAGCCTGTCATCTGAAACGGAGGATTTGCACCAAGCGCTCAGCGATCTTGGATTTAAACCAAATGAGATTAATGCGGCTATATCCAACTTGCCGGAAGACTTGGAAACTACCGAAGAAAAACTGAAATTTGCTTTGAAGGAAATGAGAAAATGAAAGCTTTTTCTTTTGTCATACAGTACCCTTATCTGTCATGTTATGTTCCCTCATTGTCATTCTCGCGCCTCCCTTTGTCATTCCCGCGCAGGCGGGAATCTAGTCAGGTAAAATAGGTCCACTAAGTAATGAGTTAATATTTTGTTTACATATCGGCAAGCAACAGAAATGGAATAGGCAATGGAGGCTGCGTTTTATAGAAAACCTTAACCTTAAGCGTAAAGATTTATATAATGACAACAATTGGCTGGATTCCCGCCGGAGTTTATGCTGAACTCTGATTCAGTGCGGGAATGACATGCATAGAAGGATTATTATGAAAAGCGACAAAAATCACATTTTAGACTCTTTCCTGTCATCCCGAGCGTTAGTCGAGGGATCTCTTATTCATCTCAGAAAGGGATTTCTCCACTCGTCGATTCTCGAAGTCGGTCGAAATGACAAGGCGGAGGCATTATGAAAGTCAATCGCGATCACATTTTAGACTCGGAGGAGTTTGCGGGCGAGGAGAAGTTTGAGGAAACGCTCAGGCCGAAGAGATTTTCCGAATATGTCGGCCAAAATCAGGTCAAAAACAATCTAAAAATTACCATCGAAGCGGCCAAGAAGCGAAAAGAGCCGATCGATCACGCGCTTCTCTACGGTCCGCCGGGCCTTGGCAAAACCACCCTCTCGTCTGTCATCGCAAACGAAATGGGGGTTCAAGTGAAAGCGACGAGCGGTCCGGCCATTGAGCGCGCCGGCGATCTGGCCTCCATTCTCACTAATTTGCAAGAAAATGACATCCTGTTTATAGACGAAATTCACCGTCTCAATACCGTAGTTGAGGAGATTCTCTATCCGGCAATGGAGGATTTTGTGCTGGATATCATTATCGGCAAAGGACCTTCGGCGCGGTCTGTTCGTCTTGATCTGCCGAAATTCACCATTATTGGGGCGACGACCAAGATGGGCATGCTTTCTTCCCCGCTTCGCGACCGTTTTGGTCTGGTTCATCGCCTTGAATTTTACGAGCCGGAAGATGTCGAGAAGATATTGAATCGTTCAGCTAAGATATTAAAAATCAAAATCGATAAAAAGGGCGCCGAGGAAATTGCCAAAAGATCGCGCAAAACTCCCAGAATTGCCAATCGGTTGCTCAAACGGGTGCGTGATTTTGCTGAAGTAAAGGGCAGCGGCGAGATTACAGAGGATATTGCGCGTCAGGCGCTGGAAATGCTGGAGGTCGACGAGCTGGGGCTTGATAATACCGACCGCAATTTGCTTGAAACCATCATTCAAAAATTCAGTGGTGGACCGGTAGGCTTAAATACTTTGGCGGCAGCAACGAATGAAGAGGTCGATACCATTGAGGAAGTTTATGAGCCGTATCTCATCCAGCTTGGATTCCTCGAGCGTACTCCGCGCGGACGAAAAGCCACAACACACGCCTATAATCACCTCGGCGTGGCAAAGAAAGATAAGAAAAAAGACCAGCAAAAATTATTATGAAAGTTTTCGAAACAGAAAATTTTGTTGTTGAGGCGCCCGAAAAACCGCATGTATCGCGTGAAGAAGGCGGACATCTAAAGATTATTCCGAAAGAGCGGATTTTGGATCGCACCCTACTGTCGCCCAGTAAGGCTAAAGAACTGATGAGATTGACTATGGTTGTCGGTGAAGCGCTAGCGGCAGGAATGAATAATAGAGGCATTGGTGTCGGAAGGATAAATTATCAGGATATGGGCAACTGGACGGTCTTGAAGCCGGAAGGTTCCTATCTGCACATTCACGTTTATGGTAGAGCGAAAAGCGCAAAGGTTCAGAAATGGGGTGATGCGATGAATCTGCCGCACAGGGATAGCGGATTTTATGACGATTTCGTGCCTCTAAGAGAAGATGATGTCAAAGAAATCCAAAAACAGATCGAAATAATCTCCAAACGAGAAAAATACCAAGACAAAAACTGGTAATTATTATTATGAATAAAAGAAACAAAATGCAATAATAAAAGGCCTGCTAGTCCACTAAACTGGTTTAGTGGACTAGCGAAGGTTGAAAGGAGCAGTATGAGCAAAAGATTGGTTTGGCATAAGGAAGAAGTGCAAGATGTGATAGCTCTTTTTTTGGCGTGTAAGACAAAGGAAGAGATTGAGAAGGTTTTTGATCGTGTTTTGACGCCAAGAGAAATTAATGATATTGCCAGAAGACACAAAGCTATTGTAATGATTGACGAAGGCAAGTCCTATGCGGATATAAAAATGGCAACAGGTATGAGTGGGACAACCATAGCCAGATTAAGCGCAAAGTGCGGGTTCGGCTTCCAAAAAAGTTCCGGATTGCCAAGGCAAAAAGCTGTCTCTAAAACCAAACATCATTACCGAACCATCAAATATAAAGGTGTACCTGCGGTAAGAGTAAAAAGATAATCTGTACATAATAAATATTACTCTATTAAGAAGCGCCTAGCGATTCTAGTCCACTAAACTGGTTTAGTGGACTAAAGATATAATCCTTTACAAAGGGTAAAAGATCTCCTAAAATTTAAAGTGCTTATGTTTAGGAGGGTTTTCGCAGTTCTATTTTTATTTTGGGTGTTTTTGATACCCGTCTTTGTGAGTGCCCAAAATAGTCCGGACATTAAAACGACGGCTGTGACCGATTGCAGCGGTGTAGTAATTTCCGAATTTATTCCTAATCCTGTCGGGGTGGATTCGGATGGTGAGTGGATCGAGCTTTATAATCAAACCGGCGGTGACGTAAACCTTGATGGCTACACTATTTCCGATACCGAGGGCACGACCCATACATATAAAATTACATCGAAATCTATACTGTCGCACGGATTTCTCACTTTTGATCGCGGGACAACCGGTATCACTCTAAACAACGATAAGGAAAGTTTGATTTTAGCCAGGCCTGACGGCACCAGTTGCCAGACTGATTTCGCTTCAGATACAGTGAATCCGAAAGAAGGCAATAGCTTTGCCTACGACTTTAATTCAAAATCTTGGAAATGGACCACCACGCCGACACCCGGTAGTGAGAATGTGTTTACGGTAGATAACACTGCTTCAAATCCCGCAAGCGGTAGCGATGACGTTCCAGCTCCTTTGCCGCAAAACAGTTGTGCCGGGATAATGATCACCGAGCTGATGCCGGCACCGGCAGGATCCGACAGCGAAAACGAATGGATTGAGATTTATAACTCAAACGGCAATGCGACAGACATCGGCGGATGTACGCTGACCGATCGGCTAAAGGCGGGCAGTACGACAAAATATACTTTTCCGGCCGGCACAAGTATTAATTCAGGGGAATACAAGGTGCTTACGCGGCCGGTAACTAAGATTTCCTTAAATAATGATAGCGACGGGGTGATGCTGCTTGCTTCTGATGGCGCGGCGGTCTTTGATACCGGTTTGTATGAAAACGCAAAGGAAAACATCGCTTACGCATATAGCGACGGGAAATGGTATTGGACCACGACTCCGACGCCGGGCGCGCCAAATGTCATTACAGACCCCCCTCCAAAAGCCACGAAAAATCCCAAAAGTACAAAAAATGCGGCTAAAACTGCAAAATCCAATAAATCTTCCGGAGGTACCTCAGGTCAAGTACTGGGCGACAGCACAAACGCAAATGGCGGGAGTCAAAAGAAAATCAGCGACAAAGTACTGGGCTATATCTTGGTTATCTTTGCCTGTCTTACTCCTCTCGGTTATCTTATCTATTGGAAAAAGGTTTGGATTCTCGACCAGCCTATCGTCCAAAAAGTTTTAAGCCGGCTTGAAAATATAAAAAATTTCTTCGTTCATTAGGCGGTAGTCTCTCACGCTTGAGCAATTACGTTGAATTTAACAAAACAGTAATTGTCATTCCGATCGCTACCACGCTAGCGGGAAGTAGAGGAATCCCTTTCCCTTACTAACTTACCAACTTATAAACTTAGTAACTTAGTAAAGGGATCCCTCGATTCGACCTTTCAGGTAGTCACTCGGGATGACAGGTGTGAGGCGTTACGTCAGTTACTTAACCAAAACGGGATTATGGTAGAATGTAGTTTATGCAGATTCTATCAAAAAACTCAAACGAAACAGTTAAGCTTGGTGAAGAGATCGGCAAGAAACTTTCCGGCGGGGAAGTTATTGCCCTTTACGGCGATCTTGGCGGCGGTAAAACCCAGTTTGCCAAAGGTATTGCTCGAGGGCTGGGGATTAAAGACAATATTATTTCTCCCACCTTTGTTATTCGAAGGGAATACCGACTGGATTCCCGCCGGATGTTTACCCGACCTTTGGCGGGTGGGAATGACAAGGAGGGGGTTATTCGCAGAAGTAGTGGCAAGAAGTTAAATCTCCTGCATTATGATTTCTACCGATTTGAAGTGCCGGACCGGGAGCTAGTAGAAAGCATGGAAGAAGGCATTAATCCTGACAATGTGACGGTGATAGAATGGGCGGAAAGAGTTGAAAAGTATTTGCCGAAGGATGCTATTAAAATTACATTCAAATACATTTCGGAGAATGAAAGAGAAATAGAAATTACGCCCGGCAGTCAGGATTTAGAAGATAAGTTTAGTAAGCTGTCATTCTGAGGCACGAAGAATCTCATGAGATCCTTCCTCGTCCTTTCAGGAAGTCGTTCAGGATGACAGAAAGAAAAGATCGTGTCATATTATGTCTACATTTTAACAAATAAAAACAACAAATTGCTTTATACCGGTATGACCAATAATTTAGAAAGAAGGATTTTCGAGCACAAAAATAAATTGGTTAAAGGGTTTGCTGAGAAGTATAATTTGAATAAATTGGTATATTTTGAATAATTTCCTACAGCAAAAGAAGCGATCGAAAATGAAAAAATAATTAAAGGTTGGGTTCGGCAAAAGAAAATTAAATTAATCGAATCAAAAAATCCTAGGTGGAATGATTTATCTTCGGATTTTTAAGATCCTTCGTCGTTTCTCCTCAGGATGACAATAACCAGGATGAAATGTAACTCGACAACAGTCATTCTGAGGAACGAAGAATCTCATGAGAATAATTATGAAAAACACATTAGCAATAGACACATCGGACAAGATTGCCAGATTTGGTTTATTTCAAGGCGATAAGCTAGCCGATCATTTAGAATGGGAGGCGCACCGAGAACTTTCCAAGACATTTTACTCTAAATTGGATGAACTCTTGAGCAGAAATAATCTCAGTTATCAAGATTTAGACTCAATTATTGTTGTCCGCGGACCGGGGTCATTCACAGGCCTTCGAATCGGTATTGTTATAGTGAACGCATTTGCCTATGCTTTAGGGGTCGAAACGGCCGGCGTGATTCAGAAAGAAAAAATGTCATCCCACTCTGTCATTCCCGCCCGCCAAAGGTCGGGTAAACATCCGGTGGGAATCCAGAAAATGTCTCTGGAAAAAATTTATAGCGCCGGCAAACAAGATCTCAAAAAAGGTCAGATTATCGAGCCGTTCTACGGCAGGGAGCCAAACATTACAACCAAAAAGAAAAAGTAGCTTTTCTTTTTGGAATTTTCAATTTTCCTGCCTTGCCGGCAGGCAGGCAATTCACGATTTTCAATCAAATATCAATATTATAAAGTCTTGAAAAACGGGTTAAATGGGAGTATAGTTGGGACAGTAAATTAGCAAATTAAATTTACCGATTAACTAAAAATCTTTATTACCACTTGGCTTGAAACTAAATTTTTGAGATATGGATTCCCGCCGGAGTTTACCCTCGACCTGATCGGGGGCGGGAATGACAGGTTGGGTGGATATAACTGAAAATTAAGGATTTCTAAATAAAATATGACTCAAGTTTTCTAAAATATTTTTGGCTTCACAGAGGTATTTTTAGTTACTTTCGGTACTAGAAGAAAAAGAGGTGGAAGATGGAACCTATCACATTGGTTCTGATTCTTGCTGGGCTGGCTGCCGGCGGGGCCGGGGGTTATTATGGCCGAAAAATGCGCTCTCAGGATGCGCTTGAGAAATCCCAGAAGGAAGCAGATAAAATAAAAAGCGAAGCGACAAAAGAAGCCAAGGAGGAAATTCTGAAGGCTAAGGAAGAATCACTAAAAATCAAGGAAGAGGCAAAAAAGGAAGAAAAGGAAAGGCGCGATGCTATCGCGGCAAGCGAAAAGAGAAACATCGAGAAGGAAAAAGTTCTTGACGAGCGGACAAAGAAGCTTGACGAAACCAGAGACAGGATAGAAAAAAGTAAAGAAGATACAGAAAAAGTCAAAAACGACCTTAGAGACATCAGAAAAAAACAGATGGCTGCCCTTGAAAAAATCTCAAAGCTTTCAATGGATAAGGCCAAGGAAAAACTCCTTGAGATAGTTGAGAAAGACTACAAAAAGGACGTTTTGAACTTAATCAAAAAGGTTGAGGCGGAAACAAAGGAAGAAGCAGACAAAAAAGCGCGCGAAATACTTTCAACTGCCATACAGCGCTTAGCGGGCGATATGGCAACCGAAACAACCGTGACGGCGGTGACGCTGCCAAATGATGAAATGAAAGGCCGCATTATAGGGCGAGAGGGCCGAAATATCCAAGCCATCGAGCGGGCGACCGGATGCGACATCATTGTTGACGATACGCCGGAAACGATTGTCATTTCCGGATTTGATCCTGTGAGGCGCCATGTGGCCAAGAGGGCCCTTGAATCAATGATGAAGGATGGCAGAATCCATCCGACAAAAATTGAGGAAGCTGTGGCAAAGGCTCAAAAAGAGATTGATAAAGAGATTAAAGAGGCCGGTGAGCAAGCGGTATACAAAACCGGCGTTGCCGGACTCCCATCCGACCTGGTTAAGGTATTGGGGCGGCTAAAATTTAGAACCTCTTATGGCCAGAATGTTTTGCAGCATTCTATGGAGTGCTCATACCTGGCGGGGGCTATTGCCAGCGAGCTTGGCGCAGACGTAAATCTTGCCAAGAAAGCGGCTTTGCTTCACGATATCGGTAAGGCAGTCGACCAGGAAATAGAAGGGTCTCATGCGGCTATCGGCCGGGATATTGCCAAAAAGTTCGGGCTTGATGAGAAAATTATTAATGCCATCGAAGCTCATCATGAAGAGGCGGAATACAAGTCGGTAGAAGCTATTGTTGTCCAGGTTGCCGATATGATTTCGGGCGGAAGGCCAGGCGCCAGGCGTGACACCATGGAAGCCTACATCAAGAGGCTTACGGAGCTAGAAAACATTGCCAACTCGTTCCCCGGAGTGGAGAAGTCATTTGCTATCCAAGCCGGGCGTGAGGTTCGGGTGCTTGTTTCTCCGGAAGAACTTGACGACCTAAAAAGTGAAAAACTAGCCAAGGAAATTGCCTCAAAAATAGAAAAAGATCTGAAGTATCCGGGGCAGATAAAAGTTAATGTTATACGGGAGAAGAGAATTACAGAATACGCTAAGTAATTTTACAGTTTTCAATTTTCAATTCTCAGTGAATTTTCATTTGTTCAATGATTCATTGAGACATTCAATGAAAATTAGAAATTAAAAATTATTCAATCATTATGGCAACTAAGTCAAAAAAATCAATCAAGATTCTCTTCATTGCCGACATAGTTGGCAGGCCGGGGAGAAAAACCGTTAGGGAAATCCTTCCAAATCTAAGGAAAAAGGAAGGCATAGATTTCGTTGTGGCAAACGGTGAGAATATGACGACCGGTAATGGTATGACCGAAGGAACAATGAAGGAGATGCTTGACGCGGGAGTCGATTTCTTTACTGCCGGCAATCATGTATGGAAAAAGCCCGAGTTTTTAAGCGAGCTTGAAAAAAAAGAAACGCCTGTTGTGCGTCCGGCAAACTATCCCGAGGATTCACCGGGTGATGGGTACAGGATAGTCAAAACTAATTTTGGTAATATTTTAATAGTTAGCATTCTAGGCCGCGAAGGCATCAACGCACAGGTAGAATCACCCTTCAAATGCATTGATGAAATACTGGAAAAAACCAAGGGAAAGTACGATATTTCACTAGTCGATTTTCATGCTGAGGTAACCAGTGAGAAAGTGGCAATGGGATATTATCTTGATGGCCGCGCGGACATAGTAGTTGGCACTCATACACATGTTCCGACGTCGGATGCCAGGGTTTTGCCAAATGGCACGGCGTATATTTCCGATGCCGGGATGACCGGTGTACGGGATTCTGTACTGGGCGTGAAAACAGATATCATTATTCGCTTATTTACGACGGGCATTCCGCAAAAGTTCGAGCAAGAGACAGAAGGGCCGAAAGTTTTTAATTCAGTTATGGTTGACATTAGTGCTGATAGAAAAGTAAAATCCATCCATAGGTTTGACCTTGAGATTTGAGTAGTTGCATTGAAGCATAAAGTGTGCTTAAATCTTATTACCTTAATAAAATATAAAGTTAATTTAAAATTTCCGGCTGGCCCGGGAAAAGGAGAAAAAATGACAAAGCATGAGTTAGTTGAAACGATGTCTAAAGAAACCGGTTATTCAAAAAAGGAGATTGAGGCTTGCCTCAAGACCTTGACCAAGATCATTACAAACAAGGTAAAGAGCGGCGAAAAAGTTGCCATAACCGGGTTTGGCACCTTTGACCTCGGTAAAAGAGCTGCCAGAAACGGCCGAAATCCGCAAGACGGTTCACGAATCACCATACCGGAGATGAAGATGCCGAGATTCAGAGCCGGAAAGAACTTAAAAGAAGCCGTCAGGTAACATATTTATTTCAATGTAAGAGGCGCTTTCAAAGCGTCTTTTATATTGGGCAAAAGGGGGTTTTTAGGGTATAATTTATCAGTATTGAGTATTGAGTATTGAGTATTGAGTATTGAGTATTGAGTATTTTTTGTAAACTGTAAATTTCAAATTGAAAATTAATCACCGGGGTGTGGCGCAGTTGGCTAGCGCGCGACGTTTGGGACGTTGAGGCCGGAGGTTCGAGTCCTCTCACCCCGACCAAACTAAACTTTTTTCAAATTCAGGAGGATTTTGTTGTTTGTTCACTCCCGACCCAAAATCCTTCAAAAAGGGATTTTTTATTTTATTGGAAAAGGCGCAAATTGCTGTTAAACTTGAACTTGTACTATGAATGTTTACGATTCCATTCTAAGTTTTAAATACATCGCCATTTTTATCGGTTCTTTTATTGAGGGTCCAACCGTCGGTCTTTTAACCGGATTTTTCGCCCGCATGGGGTATATTCATTTGTCATTTGGTTATCTTGCCCATGTTGCCGGCGATCTCAGCGCGGACATGATGTATTACGCTATCGGGTACTTTGGCGGACTGACTTTTTTGCCCAAGCTAGCGCGAATACTCAAATATTCCCTGTCTGACGTTGAGAGCATAGAAAAATCATTCAACAAACATAGTAAAAAATTGATTATACTTGGCAAACTTACTCATGTAGTCGGATTTCCGATATTGCTCGCAGCCGGTATGAGCAAGTATTCTTGGTACCGTTTTGCTGTCTTAGATTTCATAGCCACCCTCATTAAGGCGGCAATTCTGGTATTTATCGGTTACCACTTTGGCGGATATTGGGAGAAAGTCAATAATGTGCTCATAATAGCGGGAGTGGCAGGAGCTATAGTCGTTGGAGTACAGGGCGGGTTTTTGCTCGTAAAACGAATTATCAGGATCAGAAATGGCGAAATTGTCTTGGATGAAAAGGAGAAGAAACGGCTAAATAAGCTAAGGAATAAGATTAAAGATTAGCTCTTCAGTAGATCGCTATAAATTTTCTCAAGCCTTTCACCGATTTTCTCAATACTGTTGTTTTGGGCAAGTTTTAGAGCTTCTCTGCCCATTTTATCTCTCAGTTTTTTGTCTTTGATGAGCATGCCGATATATTGCTCAAATTCTTTTTGATTTTTGGCCTTGAAGCAGTTCTCGCCGTGCCTTAGCCAACCTTGATAAACGGGTATGTCGCGAACCACAATCGGTCTTCCGGCTGCTGCCGCTTCCAAAATCACCATACCTTCATTTTCCTCATATGAAGGGAAGACAAAGATATCACCGGCGGAAAAGGCAGCCTGGATGTCATCAACAAAGCCGGTAAATTGGATATTTTTCGGTAATTTTTTAGGCAATTTCTTTGCAAGCAACCCGCTATAAATTTTTCCGAACCAAACAAAATCATTTTTAGGAAATTTTTTCGCCAAACTTATCATGGTGTCGGGTGACTTTCTGGGCAGAACCAGGCCAACCGAGAAAACAGTGACATTTTTGAGATTATATTTATTCCTTGCATTCTTCCTTTTTGCTTCATCGAAAGCATACTTCTTTGTGTCGACTGCATTGCTCATTGGTACAAGCGGCGTCTTGATGCCGTGGTTATCCATGAGGCTCTTGGTATACTCGGACGGGCAAATAACCAGATCGACCTGGTTATGCATATAAACCAGAAACTTTTTAAAAAGCGGCTCAACTAGATTGCTGAAACGGAAAACATTTTTAAAATCTTCAGGCGTATTATGGGCATAACTAATGATTTTTCGGCCCTTTTTCCGATCTCTTTTGATGTAGTAGAGAGCCATCGGCCCCATCAAATTGATATGAATTATTTGGTAATCCTTGTCTTTGGTCCTTTCGGTGTATTCGATTTTCTGGTTGTCCAAGATTCTCATCTGGTTTTTATAGGAAGACAAGACGCCCGTTCCTATGTTCTTATAAAAGATGCCGCCCATAAACCTTTTATACTCAAGATTAAGACAAACTTTTGGCTTTTCTTTTTGCATTTTTCTCCTTTTTGAGCGATTTATATTCGATGATTAGCTTTTCAATGATTTTCTCATTTGAATACTCTTCCGCATGAAGCGCAGACATGGCTCCCATGCGATCTCTTGCTATGTCATTTTCAAGCAGTGATACTAGGCACCCCGCCATGTTTTTGTGATCTTTTGGTTTAAATATCAGTCCGTTTTGCTTGTCGCAACAGAGTTCTGGCGCGCCTTTGGCATCCGCGCATACCATCGGCAAGCCGAGCGCCATAGCTTCCAAAAATGTCATAGGCTGGTTTTCGGAAGTGGATGCGGAAGCAAAAATATCTGCCGCGGCAACTGTTTCAAACAGCTCCTTACCCTTAAGCAGGCCCGTAAAGATAACTTTGTCCTGGATTTTCAGCTTTTTTGCTTGGGCTTTGAGTGGCTTTAAGGCCGGGCCGTCGCCAACTATGAAAAGACGCGCGCCATCGTCCTTCTTTGCCGCAATCTTGAATGCATTTAAAAGGACATCGATGCTTTTCTCTTTGCTTACTCTGCCGAAATACAAAATTATTTTTTTGCCTTCCATGCCGAGCTGCTTTTTGAGCGCCGATTTCTCCTTGTTAACTTTTAATCCTTTTACATCAATGCTATTTGCCAACACCTTGATCGGTTTTGTGACCTTATTTTCCAACAGCTCCTTCTCTAGGCTATAAGATGGAGAAATTATTAAATCACAGCGGTTAAAATAGGAGGCGATGTAGTAATGGGCTACTTTTTTCATGAATTCCTTATCCAGTTTCAAGTGATGCAAATAATCGGTCAAAAAAGTATGATGATGGCCTACAAGGGGCACGCCAAGCAGCTTGGCGCAGTTTATGGCCTCCCAGCCGACACCGAAATTGGTATGCGAATGTATGATATCCGGATTAAATTTTTTTATGATTACAAAACTTTTGATCCAGGTCGGTGTTGCCACCCGGTATTCTTTGTATGTCGGCAGCTCAAAAGAAGGCACAAAATGGACCTTGATTTTCTCTTTGCCGAACTCTTCTAGAACCTTCTTTTTCTGGTTTCGTTTAGGTTGGGCCGTAAAAATTATTACATCATGCCCTCTTTTTTTGAGTTCTCTGGCATGGGTCTTGACAACAGAAACAACCCCATTTGTTTGAGGCAAAAAAGTGTCGGTAAATATAGCTATTTTCATATGTGTTTAAATGGGTTATTTAAACCCGTTTTCCCTTAAAATTCTTAATACATTTTAACTTTTTCACCTTCGAAAGTAAAGGTGATTTGAGTTGTGATAATGGCCGAAAAAATTTCAATTTTGGGAGTTATAATTAGTTGATGGGTATATATATTGGCACATCTGGGTTTTCTTACCATCACTGGGCGGAAAAGTTTTATCCGAAGGGCATCAAGCAATCAGATTGGCTTACCTATTACGCCAAATATTTTCAGTCAGTCGAAATAAACTCGTCTTTCTACCGTTTGCCGAATGAAAATGTCTTGAAGTCGTGGTATGACAAAACGCCGGATGATTTTATCTTCTCAGTCAAGGGCAGCCGATATATCACCCATACTAAAA
>JAJYJC010000037.1 GCA_021796415.1 bacterium | reverse complement strand
ACCGGTTGATACATAGCCGCCGGATGAGCTCTATAAAAAGTTTCGCCGAGATTCTCCTTGCTATTGTCTTTCCTTGGTTTGCGCCCGTAATGCTCTTTCATTTTTCCTCCTTAGTTTTTATTGTTTATTTGATTCCATATTGCTAATTTCCCTGCCTATAACCCTTGCTAAAGCAAGCCAGATTATTCCGTATACTGCCATAATAATTAGCATCTCAATACCGGAGTTTAGCGTCATAGCCGGCACTTCTTTCTGTGAAGATCCTCCAATGAGTACAAATGGATAGCTTGCCGCATAGAACAGGAAGGTCAACAAATTCCCGCCGTTTATACCCAAAACCATCATGACAAATCTGAGGGCCAGCAGTGTTTCGGCCATACCAAAGAAAAATAATACAAGACTATCGACAAACGGCAGCACTTTCTCCCTGGATACCGGCCATGCAATGCTTGTCGTTCTGGCCGTTAGAGCCATCGGGACTGATGTATAAAAAGTTCTGCCCTTTCTGTTTTTATGGGCCTGGTTTTTTTCTGCGTTCATGGTTCCACCTCTTAAATAACTTAAACATTAGCTCTAAAGTTCTCCCGCCCTAAAACTAGGATAAAAAAATAAGACCTAATAATCCTCTGGCATAATCCCAAAATATAATGCTTATTTTGCATGCATTGTTGCTATTTCTGCTAAATGAAAGGAGGCGGCTAAACGCCGCCGCCTTTCGCATACAGGAATATGCTTGCCTATGCATGAGCGGTAGCAGACCTGTAAGTCAGAGCGAACCCATTGACCATTAGATCTATACCGATTAGCAAACCCACCAGCGCCAATGATACGACAGGAAAACCGACGATTACGATTATTCCAAGTATTACTGACACGATGCCGGAGAATAGCATCCAACCCCAGCTATGGCTGTACCTCGTGGAAATTGATAAGATTATCCTGAAGAGACCCGAGGCCAGGAAGTATATGGCCAGCAATATAACAACGGTAAGCAGACCCGTTATCGGATAAAACATCATTAACAAACCAACGGCTCCATATACTATTCCCACTAATATGTGCCAAATGGTAGCGCCCCAGCCATTCCACGAAAAAGCGTGCACTATTTGTACAATGCCGGCAATTGCAAGAACCGCGCCAAGCAGGAACACGATACTAACAGAGGTGAAGATAGGATACAGAATTGCAAAAATTCCCAGAAGAATCATAATGATGCCCATCGTCAGGCCCCAGCCCCAACTCATTCTGACCATTTCATCACTACCTGTGATCGTTCCGGTAGCCGCGTACCCATAGAATGTCTTGCCTTCCCGTTTCTCCTTATTTTTTCTTTGCTCTCTTGCCATCTCACTCACCTCCTTCCCTTTATTCTTGCCTTCATTATAAAAAAGAGGTTAAAAGAAAACCTCTTCCATATCTCTAAATTTATTTAGAAATGCGCCTTAATGTTGTGAGATTGAATAATCAGTCAACTCCCCAAAATCTTTTCTTACCCGGCAGATCGACGCCATAGACTTTGAAGTCAGCCATGTCTTCTAAGTCACTTACCGCCAGACCAAACCCAACAGAGATAAGCCCAAGCGACCACTTGCTTTCAAAAAACACCAAAAAAATTAAGATGCCGGCAAACATCAGGATCACACCATAAATCCAGTGATGCGGAGACTTCATCTGTCCGCCATAAATATGCCCGACTCGGCCTATGGCGAAGCCGATAAAAGTAAGTAAAATATAAACTAAAACTTGCATATTTCCTTTCCCTATAATCCCTAATTGCCTATTTTCCTAATTTCCTTGTTAAAACTTCATTTACCACCTTGGGATTGGCTTGACCCTTTGTCTGCGCCATTACCTGTCCAACTAAAAATCCAAAGGCCTTTTGCTTGCCGGACTTGTAATCTTCGACGACTTTTGGATTTGCACTCAAAACTTCATCAATGATTTTTTCAAGCTCACCCGTATCGGTAATCTGCTTTATCCCCTTTTCTTCGATAATTGCGTTGGCGCTTTTGCCGGAGCTGAACATCTCACCAAATACATCTTTGGCTTGTTTGCCGGAAATCGTGCCTTTTTCGATTGCGATCATGAGTTCGGCCATGTTTTCAGGCTCAATCTTTATCTCGCCAATTTCGACCGAAGCTTCATTCATTTTCCCGGCAAGTTCGCTGATCATCCAGTTGGCCAGCCTGCTTGCATATTTTTTCATAATTTCGGAGTTCTTAGAAGCTTCTTCAATATGTTCCAGTGTCTGTTCAAAATAGTTTGCCATATCCAAATCGTCAGATAAATAGCTTGCATCACGATCGTTCAATCCGTATTCCGAGGCAAATCTCGCCTTTTTCTCCCATGGCAGCTCCGGCATCTGTGACCTAATTTTATCTAGATCAATCTCCACAATGTCATTCCCGCGCAGGCGGGAATCTATTTTCTGCGTGCTGATTTTCGGAATGTCCGGCTCCGGAAAATATCGGTAGTCGTGAGCTTCTTCTTTCGATCGCTGGCCAAGGGTCCGTCCCTTGGCGTCATCCCAGCCGCGCGTTTCTTGGGCAACCTTTTTACCAACATCCAAAAGATCCGACTGGCGGCTAATCTCATAGTTAACAGCCCGCTCGATCATTTTGAAAGAATTCATATTTTTGATCTCGACTTTGGCGCCAAGCTTTTTCTCGCCATATTTACGCAGAGAAATGTTTACATCACATCGGAGATTGCCCTGCTCCATGTTGGCATCACTAATCTGAAGGTGGCGAAGGAGCGATCGCAAAGTCTGCATAAATACCCGGGCTTCCGCCCCGCTCCGGAGGTCCGGCTCGGTTACAATTTCAATCAGCGGTGTTCCGGCGCGATTTAAATCAACCAGAGATGTGCCATTTTTGGCATGCACCAACTTTCCGGCATCTTCTTCTAAATGAATGTGATGCAGACGAATTTCTCTTTCTCCCTTGCCCGTCATTCTGGCCTGCCCAGAATCCTTACCAACGTTAATCTTCAAACTGCCGCCAATCACCGGCGGGTTGGTAGCCGATGATATCTGATAAGCCTTCGGCAGATCGGGATAAAAATAGTTTTTGCGCTCAAAGTTAAACTCCTCAGCTATTTCAGCATCAAGCGCCATGCCTAAGAGCATTGTCCACTCGATAGCTTGGCGATTTGGCACGGGCAAGGTCCCCGGAAATCCCATGCATACCGGACAAACATTCGTATTCGGGCCCGATTCAACGGAATGATTGTCTGAGCCGCAAAACATTTTTGACTTCGTCTTAAGTTGGGCGTGAATCTCAAGCCCGATCACCGCTTCATATTCTTGCATAATCTCAATTTTAGCAGAAAGGTATCAAATTTGGAATTTTGACATTGAAAATTGATTGCCTGCCTGCCTTTCCGTCCGGCAGGCGGGCCGGCGGGCAGGAAAATTGAAAACTGAACCTTGAAAATTATTATCATAGCTTTTCCATCAGCTCTCTCTTTTTCTGGTCATATTCTTCTTGCGAGATGATGTGATCATGAAAGACCTTGGCCAACTGCTCCATTTCTTCAATGGCATCGGTTGTTGCCTGCCTCCTGCTAGCTGGATTGTGTAAAATAAGCTGGTGATTTATTTCCTGGAAAAACTGCAGTGTTCTTTTCCTGTGTTTTGAGAAGAACTGGAGTTTAAACTTCTGGCCATAATAGTCAATAAAAATAGTGTCAAAAACGACACCTTCGTTCATGTCCGCACTTAGAGCCCCTAGATACATTGGCCATATGTCATAGGAGAGTCCGAGCGGCCACCTGATAATGATTATGATTCTTCGATCTGTTAGGATTGTCCAGCGATACCACTTTGTATAGCTCCAGGGCTCCTTTACCGCGTCAACAACTTTCTCGCCGGGTTCCAAAATATCATCCAGATGCTTGCTGAAGTTTTCTGGCAATATGATTTGCATGACATCCACCCCCTTCCTGAGAAGATAATGCATCAAAAAAACCGTAAAAACATTGGCATTCAGACTAAATTTTTGCACATTTTCTTGTAACCGACTCAGAGCCTGTCGATAAGGTTTTTCTTCTTTTTCTCATATTCCTTGGATGTGATCTTATTCTCATAAAAAGTCCGCGCCAGAGCCTCAAGCTCTGCCCTTGCTATCAGCTTCCGGCTCGTCTCTTCCTTTGAAGAAGTTTCTCTTAATAAATTCTCTCTTGCTTCTTCTATTTCCCGAAATAATCTCATAGTGTTGTCTCTCTCGCCGGAGAAAAAGTTTATAACATGCTCGCCTTCACTTGGAACTCTTATATAGATAGTATCAAGCAGCACGCCTTCAATCATTTCAAAATGCGACTGCATCAAAACTATCTGAGTGATGTCAAAGCTGAAACCAAAGAAGATTTTTTTGATCAGATAAATGTTCCGATTTGTGAGCACGACCCATCTGCTTCGCTTGAAATAGCTCCACGGCTCCTTGCGAAAGTCTATCGGCTTTTCATCGTCTTCGAGAAATCTCGCCAGTTCTTTGCTAATATCGTTTGGTAATCCTATCATGAGGAAATAATAGAACTAGCATACCCAAAAAACATTATGAAAAATAACAAAAACCTTTATCCGTGAATCCGGAAACCTCCTAGGATTGTCATTCCGACCAACACTACGCTAGTAGCGGGCGGAGGAATCCCTTACGCCGGAATTAACCTCTATCTTTAAGGGATCCCTCGACTTGTCCCTACCGGGAAGTCGCTCGGGATGACAGAGGAAGTTTTCGGATTCACGGCTTGACAGCTTGACAGACAAGCTGTGCATAAGCTTTAATGAGTAAAATAAAAGGAAGGAAGAGATATGAGTAAAGATATCATAACAGCCGACCATCAAGAAAGCTCCATCCAAATCAAAGCCCATGCAAGGCTTTTGGTGCTTTTGGGGATTTTTCTTATTTTGGCCGCGGGAGCGGGAATTTCACTTCTCACCCTCAGGGGCAATGCTCAAAAAACAACGATAAACACAATCCCATCCGCAAACCATAATGTTAGCCCAAGCCCTTCGGCCAGTACTGTAACCAGCGCTAACACCTCGGATAGCCAGTTAAACAGCGATGTAAATACTCTAAACAGCCAGTTGAACAGTATCGACCAAGGCCTAAATAGCACAAATAGCGCCATGAGTGACCAGCAAACTAACCTAAACTCAAACTAGGAGGAAACATGAGAAGCAAAATACTTGCATATTTAACCATCGCGGCCACAGTCATAATGCCGGTGCAAGCCTTAGCTATAGGAAAGATGAATGTGAATGCTATGCCAAACACTGCTAATCAGCAAGCTGCTCAAACACAAGCAAACAACCAGAAAATGACAAACCTGCGCCAAAGAGGAGATCAGGAAATCAACCGAAGAATCACCGCCCTCAACCGGTTAATTTCTATGATTAATGCCATGAAAAAGATAAGCGGAGACCAAAAATCGTCATTTGTGAGCCAGATCAACTCCTACATTACAGAACTTAACAACCTAAAGACTAAAATTGATGCCGACACTGATCTTGACACCATGAAAGCTGATATCAAATCAATAGTCGATGACTATAGAATTTTTGTTCTCTTTATGCCCAAGATTAACATTCTAGCCACGGCCGATAAATTAAGTGACATTTCCGACCAACTAACAACATTTGCCGGTAAATTACAGACCAGGATTACTGCCGATCAGCAAGCCGGGAAAGATGTAACGTCATTGAATACGGAATTGTCTGATATGCAAGCAAAGATCGCTGATGCCAAAACTCAGGCCGCAAATGCAGAAAACGCTGTTATGACACTTGATCCAAGCGGTTACCCGGGAAACAGAACAGGGCTTGAAACCGGACGAACTGACCTCCAAACCGGTAGAACAGATGTAAAAAATGCTATTGCCGATGCCCGAGAAATTATCCAAGGATTAAAAACACTGGAAGGCACAGGCACAAATACAACACCGCCTTCAGGTACAGCTGCTCCAACTAATC
>JAJYJC010000036.1 GCA_021796415.1 bacterium | reverse complement strand
CCGGTAACTTTTCCATCTGAATCCTTTATCGGAGCATATGACCCTTCAAGCTTCATGTCTTTCTTTCCCTTCCCGAGCATACACATGTCATCTCTGGTAATGTTTTCGCCGGTATTCCACACCGCGAGAGCCGGACAGTCTTTTTCGCAGATGCTTACGCTTTGGTCATTCTTTAGATTCATCACTTTTTTACAGGGTAGGCCAACCGCATCCTTCTGGCTCCAGCCGGTTAGCTCCTCTGCCTTTGCATTGAAAAGGATAAGTTCTCTTTTTGTATTAACGGCGTAGATGCCATCCGCGATATTTGCAAGAATTGCCTCAGCCTTGCTTTGATCTGCCGAAACATTCTTTGTGTACCCTTCCATTTCTGTTTTTTTGATAATGCTTTTTCGGTACATATAGCCAAGCCAAGAAGAAAAGGCAAATACAGACATTAAGGCAAGAATATTTGGGCCGTCTTGAATCAATATGTTTTGAATCCCTTGATGTCCAACGTAAGTTCCCATAAATAATTCATAGGCTAGGGCTATGACAACCAAGGCCGAGCTTACAAATAGCGAATAAAATGCCGACAAACTGACAAAAACATAGAAAAACGGGAAAAGAAAGCTTCTCGAGCCGCCGGTCAGTTGCAGTAATGAGAAGAAATAAGCAAATAGAAATGACGATTGAAGCAGTAGATTGCTTTTTGGCTCTTTCTTATTTATTTTTAGGGCAAAAAAGAAAATAATTATGCCAAGAATTGCAATGCCGACCACTATTCTTGCAAAGTCATTAAAGACAAGCTGGCTGCGGGTAAATATCGCAAGGACAGCAAAAGAAACCAGGATACTAACATTTGCAAGCAATATGAAATACGAAAGATATCGGCTGAACCTAGCCAATTTATCCCTTTCGATCAAGTCCCCAAGGCTTACAAGCTCTATATACCCTCCCTTTTGGTTCAAGCTGTAAATTTTTTGATTACATAAACATTATACACATTCTGTATGTTTTTTGGCAAACCAAGTTATAATTTACAATTCAAATTTTTAATTTTCCTGCCTGCGGCGGGCAGGCATTAAATTAACAATTGCGGCATTTGATCATTGAAAATCGAGAACTGAAAGTTGAAAATTCTGCACGTTACATTTTGCTTAAACCAAAGCTTAGAAGGGCGTGCGCATCTTCGTTGCCGCGATCTGAGCCCATAAAAACGAAGATAAATTTATGCCCGTTTTTTTGCGCCACGCCAATGAAAGTATTTCTTGCGTTGTCAGTAAAGCCGGTCTTTGCGCCGAGCATTTCCGGGTATGTTCTCATTGTGAGCGAAACATGCCCCGGCCAGTAATGCGCGTCATTCTCGTCTGTTTTAGGAATGGAATATTCGTTCTTGTCTCCCATGTATTTCAAGATTTCCGGATGGGCCTTGACAGCGTAATATGTAATTTTTGCCATATCATAAGCGCTTGATACGTGGCCGGGCTCATCTAACCCACTTGGATTTTTAAAGGTTGTATTTTTTAGGCCCAAAAGTTTGATTTTTTCATTCATTAAGTTCATAAATGTTTTTTCATTACCATCAATTCCTTCAGCCAAAATGACTGCTGCGTCATTTGCGGAAATCATGAAAAGGCCGTGCATAATGTCCTCGACCTTTAGCTTTTCGCCTGCGCGAGTCGACATATTATATGCCTCCATGTCGGCAGCATGCTGCGACACTGTGAGTTTCTGGTTCATGTCGTAGGTCTCAAGCGCAATGGTTCCGGTCAAAATCTTTGTAATGGAAGCCGGAGGAAGAGGCGCGTGGGCGTCTTTTTCGTAAAGCACTTTGCCGCTTTCCGCGTCAACGACAATCCCCTCTTTCGCCTGGATCATAAAGTCGTTGTAGGTAGGATCGCCTTCATTTAGCGAATACTTTTGTTTATATTCCTCAATTTCTTTCTTTTCGTCGGCAGCTTTTTGCGCTGCAATTTTGGGGTTGATCTTTCCCGCTTGATCCGCTGCGGTATTGCTCTTGCTGCCCAGGAAAACAGAAAGTGCAAAAAAGACCGCCAAAACTACACCCCCGATAATAAGCTTTTTCTTCATGGGTTCTATTATCTATAAAATAAGCGCTTTAGTCAAAAGTTTAGGGCTTATAACGAAACAGCATTCTATCACTACCCTAATACAGTTTAGTGTAGTGTGTTCTTATTTTTACTCAGAAAATCATAAAAAACATAAACTACTTTAGTTTAGTTAAGGTGTGTCCGGAGGTCTTGATTAAAAATTATGAATTGTAAATTGAAAATTAAGAAAATACGTTAGTATCTTCGCCTGTAGCTTCCGAGGATTTTGACAAAGGCAACTTTTTCGAGTGCGCGTATAACATTTTGAGAAGATTTCTCACCGACGTGTCCATTGAAGTCGATGTAGAAAATATAGTCGCCGAGCTTGCCCTTGCTTGGCCGCGACTCAACCTTCGATAAGTTCAGGTTTTCATTTTTAAAATAGCCGAGAATCTCATGCAGGAGCCCGGGGCGGTCAACTTGCGGATAGACCGTTATTGAGGTTCTGTCATGTCCGGAGGGCTTAGTGCCGGATTTCGAAATAACCACGAACTTCGTGACGTTATATTGGCTGTCTTGGATGGATTTGTCTAAAATATCTAAATTATAAATTTCAGCGGCTATTTCGGGCGCTATGGCAGCGTATTCTTGCTTGCCAAGGGTCCGTCCCTTGGCAGAGGCAAGCCTTGCCGACTCTCCGTTGCTTGTAGTTTCCAAAATTTTTGCATTTGGCAGATTTTTGCGAATATATTTCTCGCATTGAGAATACGCCTGAGTGTGCGCATAAAGGTACCGAATATCTGACTTTTTGGTATCCCTTGCTCCCAGAAGAAAGTGTACAACCGGTATGATTTCTTCTGCCTCAATTTTTAAGCCGTATTCGAGAAGTGCGTCCAAAGTGAAGCCGACTGAACCGCCGAGCGAATTCTCTATCGGCACCACTCCTTTGCCGCACTCATCCCTTTCAACAGCGTCAAAAACATCGTGGATGGTTTTATAGAATACGATATTGTTGTCATTCTGGCTTAGGCCAGAATCTGGTCCATAAATATTTTTGGCTGCTTGGTGGGAAAATGTACCTTCAGGACCAAGTACTGCGATTTTTTCTTTCATAATTCTACTCCTTTGTCATTCTGAACTTGATTCAGAATCTATATAATAACTGCATTTGTCTGGATTCCGGATCAAGTCCGGAATGACATTTAAAAAAGCCTTCCTTGCGGAAGACTTTAATTTTTACAATTTCTGAGCGATCTTCCGCTAAGCAAGATTTATAAAGAAGAAAAAATTAAAAAATCGTTTCGCTTTTCATTGAGATAATTTTAACATAATCTAAAGGAGCTAGCAACAATCACTGTCCAATGTACGGGGTCATATCTGAGGGTAGGTAGTTTGTAAATTGATTTTGTGCATTTGTATACAAAGTTTGACCGGTAGTGCCCACCTCGCAACCTGTGCGATATTTTTCCGGAACATTGTTTAAGGTCGAGCAATCTGATAATGATAAACCACTATCTCCAGGTACTTCTTTCCAAGTGGCACCGTCCTTGTAGGCAAAATGAGCTCCCCAAACAGAATTTCTTTCTTCAGTACCATGATATTCCACGCGATCACCATCTTTATGAATCTTGAAAGAAGATAATTGGTTACGCGTGAACCCGAACTGAGATGATACCTCCTGAAAGATTTGGTCGTTGGTGAGATTAGTTTCAGTCGGTTTTGTTGTTGTCTCTTCTTTCTTCAAATCATCAATCTGCTTTTGGAGGGCTGCAATGCGGGTATTATTATCGGCATTTTGCTTATTCAATTCATTGTGCTGCCAGTACCAGACGCCAAATCCGGTTCCGCCGGCAAATAAAATAACCGCCAAGATCGTAAGCAGCGGCATTAGAAATTTATGCTTTTTGACTGGTGGTTGTACGTCATTATTCACAGGTATTGGGTTTGGGCTTATTTGTTGGTTTTGATTGCCTTCGTTAGCAAAAATTGAATCTACCATTTTCCCTCCATTTTTTATTGTTGTTTTGATTGTCCCAAATTTAAAGCATAAAGATTATCGTGTCAAGGAAAACAAAAAAATTCCAAAAGGAATTTTTATATGGTACCGCGTACGGGATTCGAAGCGGCTCAGCCGCATTTTCGTTTTCCGTTTTGATTGTCATGTGTAAATCCACACAAAGAGATGTACCCGTGCTTAATAGTTGCGACTTCAGACGGGTTCTTACCCATACACACAAAAAACTGCCAAGAAATTTTCTTGCCAGTTTTCTGGTACCGCGTACGGGATTCGAACCCGTGATCTCCTGGATGAGAACCAGGTATCCTGGACCACTAGACGAACGCGGCAGACTAGGAAATTATAGCAAAAAATGCTCATTTCTTCAATTAATAAACAACCCGGCGAAATGTCGGATTGTTTATTTTAAAAAAGAGAACCTAAGAGCCTATTCAGAGCCCATCGCGTTTGCTTTGACGGCTGAAATCTCACAATTTCGGCTGCCTGTCCGTCCGGCAGGCGGGCAAACCGTTCAAATCTCGTCAGCATATCCCAATATTCTTCCTTAATTTTCACGCTTTTCGCTCGAAATTCTGAAATTTCAACTCGACATGAGACTCTGAACAGGCTCTTAAAGTTCTCGAAAACTTAAGCCTAAGCTTTACCCAAAATCTTGTACATCCCTGTACCGCAAACGCCACATTTACCTTTCATAGCCTTTCTGCCATTTTTCATGGTAACTTCAGAAGCGTCTTGCATTTCTCTTTTCTCTTTGCATTTTACGCAATAACCCATTACTGCATCTGCCATATGTATCACCTCCTTCCCATAAAATTTTTGCTTAACACAATAATGCTAAAATGAAGCATAAAAATATCTTTGTCAAGAACAAATTGTGGATAAAACAAAGCCAGTTTGCCTAAGCGAACTAATAATTAGCGCAATGCGAGCACAAAAAGGCTTTTCTAAGCACAAAACTAATTTTGCTTTTTTGTATCGAGGTAAATGCTGTAAATGGCAATTGCGCCCTCAGCGGCGGCTGTAATTACCTGGCGAAGCTTGAAGCCGTTTTGAGTAATATCGCCGGCAGCCCAGATGCCTTTTGAGCCAGTTTTTAGCTCGCTATCGACTGTGACATAGCCCCTGTTGTCAGTATGCAAATTTAAGTCTGCGATCAACGCCTTGTTTGGGGTTGAGCCGATTTCTATAAATACTCCGTCGAGTCCGATTATCCTGCCGGTATCCAAAACCACTTTTTCAACCCTATTTTCACCTTGGATTTCCGTGATGTTTGCACTATAAACGGATTCTATGTTTTTTTGTGCCTTGAGCTTCTCTACCCATGCGGGCTCGGCCTTCAGCTCTTCGCCGCGATAAATCAAATAAACTTTTTTGCAAAGCTCTGCCATGTAAAGGGCACTCGTTACAGCCGCGTTGCCGCCGCCAACCACGCATACTGTTTTGTCTTTGAAGAATGGCCCGTCGCATGTTGCGCAGTATGACACGCCTTTGCCCAAGAATTCATCCTCGCCTTTTATATTTAACTTAGTTCTGTCTGCCCCCATCGCAAGCAATATCCTTTTTGCCTCGTACTCCTTACTGCCGTGCAAAATGAAATGCCCTTCTTTTTTCTCAATTTTTTTAATGGAATCGGCAACGATCTCTGAACCAAGTTTTTTGGCGTGGTCTTCCATTCTTTTGCCGAGCTCAATGCCGGTTACACCTTCGATGCCCGGATAATTTTCAACCTGATGGGCTTGGGTGATGGTTCCGCCGGAAATGGCGCCGATTACCAAAAAGTTCATTTTATATCTGGCAGCGTAAACTGCGGCAGACAAACCGGCCGGGCCGGTGCCTAAAATAATTAAGTCATACATTTATTTGCTTCCTTTTGGTTTACTGTTTTGCTGAGTTATTATACACGCTGAGATTCGAGTTTGCAATGTACGCCTTTCTATGGTTTGTTTGGTTTGATCTCAAGTCCTCATCTGATAGAGCTGTTATTTTAACCGAAGTGTTCTGATAGCGGTCTTTTTTTGACGAGTTTTTGAGTGCCTCTCAAGCACAGAGCGTATGAATTTTTTTCGTTCTGCAAAGTCGGGTATTTGTTCTTCTAAAATTCTTACTAAAAAACGCCCTGTCGTATATTCGTTTTTCAATGTTTCCTCAAATCTTTTTTGCAATTTATGGCTCATGGGTTCGCTTCGAATATTGGCAAGTGTTTTCTTAAATTCTTGATTATCGCTATTGAATTTTTGTTTGTCATATT
>JAJYJC010000035.1 GCA_021796415.1 bacterium | reverse complement strand
AAGTAACTCATGGTAGGCTCCTTGTGTTAGTTGCTTAGAGCCTACCATTTTTTATTCAAAAACTTGTTGCTACAACTTTTTCGTGCTTAACTGAGCACGAATTTACCCCGCTAAAGGTTAGGGAGCCATTTTAAGCTTGAAATAACCGGAATAAATTGTTAAAATAGTCCTTGCCTATCAAATGCCGCGGGGTAGAGCAGTGGCAGCTCGTCGGGCTCATAACCCGGAGGTCGCAGGTTCGAATCCTGCCCCCGCTACCAAGATGTCAACCATTTGATAAAATGCCTTAAATAGGCATTTTTTTGTGTTTGAATATTTGAAATATCGTAAACCCTGGACAGGACACCAAATAAAAGTTACAAAGAGGAAAGGACGGCCTTGTGGGACGTCCTTTGGACATGCGTGGTTGGTGGCGCGAGCCTAACCAATAAGTGGAGCGGGAGGAGCAGGTACCTCGAAGTCTACAAAACGGGGGAATACCCCGTTTTTACTCACGGCTCCGATTGCTGCCGCTTCAGACAGATTGATGAGGCCGAGTTCCATGCCGGTTGCGAGACTTGCGACCTCATTGTATTCCCAGGGCATACCGGAGGCACATGAGAGTATGAAGAGATTCGCCAATATCGCTCCTGGCCATGTTCCTCCGACATGTGTGCTTTTAAAGTCTGCACTTTGAAAACTCGAGACATGACCATCAACGAGGTGCTCGCCGAGCCGACAGGCCTGCTCTTGGCAATGGTGTCTGAAAGTAGCCTTGAGATCTCTGTGCATCACCCCACAACGAAAAGTTACAAGGGGAGTCTTGTCGACTGCATCATCGAGGGTATAAATCGAGCAGTAGAGACCTGCCTTTACCATTTTGGCTCTTCCAACTGTTTCATCGTGGTACATGGAGAGGACTTTCATGGCAACAGTTCTCATAACTTCCACAGCTTCTCCCGTGAGGTGCTTTCCAACCTTGTCAGGTACTGGAATAGGCATTTATTACACCTCCCTTCAGGTGTCTGGCTGGTCAGCCAATAATGACTGGACCGACGTGGAACTTGCCGATCATTTTTTAGGCGATGATCTGGAGCTCGACGGACTAATATGAAACCAAGGTTCACCACTTGGTCCCTCACGAATGGTTAGAGATCACAAAATAAAACATCAACATCCCAGCACCAAAGCCGAAGACACTTATTGCATACAGGGTCAGTGTATCTCCGAATGAGAACCCTCTTTTTCTGACCAGATCGTTTGTGGCAATAGTGCCCACATACAACGCAAGGATCCCGGTAATTAATGCCAACAAAGTGTTCACACTCGACCTCCCTTCAGAAGTTCGTATTGATAGTTAAAGGGCTGAAGCATTGAGGAAAAAGCTTAAAGTTCGCTTCCTCTCTTTAGTAAGTCCAAATGAAGACGAGGTAAGGCAAGCCAGACCGGTGCGTGTTGGAGGCAGTGGCCATCATATCCACAAAGGCAGAGATGATTTGGACCGCCACAACTTTTGCTCGTACAAGGATAGGGTTCTCCATCACATCCTTCCTCGCAGTCAGAACAAATGCAGGACTCGCCTGGGTGCTGTTCTTGACAGATATCAATCGGAACATCTTCTTGTCTTGCACTATTTTCCATCACTTATTCACCTCCCATATAGTTAAGGGTCGTAACTGTCCGGAAAACTCTTCTAGACAGATAACGACCCTCAATGTTTCAAGGTTCTAAAGGTTCTTTATTATACCAAATATGTTATAATATGACAACCAAAGAAAGAAAGATCATTGGATAGTGGAGACCAAAAAAGCTGACAATTAAAGTCAGCTAATGCAGGTTTCAGGAGCTATGCGGAGAGTTTCTCGAAGTGACGTTTTAGGTTATTTAGCAGGGAAATTTCATTTGTATGGGTGTTTGAATAGTGAAGAATTCGGTCTACCAAGAAAATTATTTTTACTTATATAAAGAAAGCCGGCATTTTAACCAATGCCGGCTTTTCTGAAAGCATGCTTGCGTTTACGGGGTTGCCACTGACTCTGCGCCAGCCATGAATGCGATAGCATCGACAAAATGCTCGAAATGTTCGCCTTTATCCATGGTCAGGATGTTATGGTGAACGACCACACACTGGCCATCGAGGCATTCTGCGCCACTTTCAGCGACAATTGTCTGGATTTTGCTGCTGCAAGCAACGCGCCGTCCGTCAAGGATTCCTGCTGATGCCAGGACTGCTGGAGCTCTGCCAATGGCGCCAATTGGCTTTTCCTCTTGGTCGAGTTCGAGCAGAAGAGTGAGAATATTCTCATCTGAGGCGAGGGGTGCCACATGGTTTCCCCCGGCGACTATTGCAGCATCCATATCGGCGGCACGAGTTTGCTTGGCGAGCACGTCAGGTTTTATGCTACTTCCTCTCATGCCTGAAACAAGACGTAATCTTTCACCCGTGCCTATAACAAGAACTTCTCCCTCCTTCTCCTTGATAAGGCGGATTATTTTGACCCCATGAAAATATACTACTCCAGCAGCAAATGTTAAGCTTTAAAAGTAAGCTTAAACATTAAAGAAAGGAGCAGTGTATGTACACATTAGGAATTGATCTGCACAAGAACTTTACCTTCTGGAGTCTTTTAGATCCGGATGGCCAAGTTCTTTGGCAAAAGAAACTGGAAACAGATTTAGATCTGGCAAAGGAGGAAGCTCAGAAGCTTCCCAAACCTTGCCAAGCAGTCTTGGAACCAACGGGATGTTTCCATCTCTATGCAGAGAAACTTAAAGAGTCGGGGGTAGAACCTCATCTGGCTCATCCCCTGGAAGTAAGTCTCATTGCTAAAAGCAAAAATAAAAATGATAAGATAGATGCTACCATTCTAGCCCAGCTACTGCGAACAAACTTCCTTCCTGAAGCCTATCTTCCTTCAAAAGATATTAAAGAGCTAAGATCATTTATCCAGTTTCGAAGCAAGATAGTTTCTACCAAAACCAGAGCTAAAGTGAGAATGAGAATGCTTCTAAACTCCCTTAACATTAAAACGGATATTACCGATCTCTTTGGAGTAAAGGGTATCAAATTCCTTGAGGAGTTAAAACTTTCTCCTTTAATGAGAATTCAAAGAGACGAACTTACCCGAACCGTCGCTGCCTGTAACAGCCAGCTTAAAACCATAAATGCTGTAATTAAGGCAATAGCAGAGCGTGATGATGATATCCAAAGAATAATGACTATTCCCACCATTGGTCCTGTAGTGGCCACCACTATTAAAGCTTATGTAGCTGATTTTAAAAGATTCTCTAGTGCTGATAAGTTAGCTGCCTATGCCGGTTTAGTCCCAAGCGTCAGGCAATCGGGAGACAAGGAAACTCATGGACATATCACCAAACAAGGGCCGGGGATGCTAAGATGGGCGCTTGTCCAGTCCGCCGCCATTATCCGGCCTTCTCACGGGGAGCTGTATAAGTTTTACAACAGGAAGAAAGTGAAGATTGGAGTTAAGAAAGCGAGAATTGCTCTGGCTAAGAAGCTTTTAACCATTTCCTACAGAGTTGTTATCGATAAAACTGAATATATCGATAAATCCAAAAAAGAAGAGGACAAGACCTGTTGAGTAGACTTAGCTTTTAAGCTATTCGATTTGAGTCAGGCTTGTCCATCTCCTCATGGAATCATGTGCGCATTAAAGCGCGAATAGATGTATGGAGAAAAACCCCATTACGATGTAATATTAACATAACAGTAGTATATTTTCATAGATGTCTAATACTTTTATAGTGGCGTACTCTACTGACATGTAGTCATCAAAGTCCTCTGGGTATTTCTCCTTGTATATTTCCGTTTGCATACCACCAGGGTGAATTGAATATATCTTTACTTGAGTTTCTTTTAGTTCTTCTCTAATTGATTCCGTGAGGCCCTTTATAGCAAACTTAGAAGAGGAGTATGCCGAAATAAAAGGCTTCCCTTCAAGTCCCGCTGTTGAGTTGACGTTAATAATAATTCCGCTTCCCTGCTTTTTCATGAGACGAAGTGCCACCTGGCAACCATAAAAATAACCAAAAAAGTTTATATCGTACAGTTTGTGCAGTTTCTTTGAGTCGACATCTTCAGCTAAGCTGGGTGCGATTTGAATACCGGCGTTATTAATCCATACATCTATTTTGTTGTATTTATTCTCTATATAGGCAGAGAAGGATTTTATATTTTCAGGGTTTGTTACATCGAGAACAAATGAATCAGATCCTACTTCCGCAGCTGCTTTTTTTAGCTCATTTTTGTTGGGGCTGCCAATAACTACCTTTGCTCCCTCATCACAAAAAGCCTTGGCTAACGATTTTCCAAAACCTTTACTTCCACCGGTGATTGCAATTACTTTATTGTTTAATTCCATGCCTTGTTATGTTGTTATAGCATAAAAATTTTTGGTTCGGGAGGAGGGACTCGAAGCGGCTCAGCCGCGATTTCTTCATACTTCTTAACAAATGTGCCTCTTCCACAGCTTTCCTACTTACTATAATTCATTTTATTTTGCGTCTTCAGTGGGGGTTCTCACCCTCCATTCGAAAACAATTTCTTTGGTTCGGGAGGAGGGACTCGAACCCCCGATCACGGGACCAAAACCCGTTGCCTTACCACTTGGCTACTCCCGATTAAGCTAAATTAACTATGATATTTTAGCATTTTAGGGCCGTTTTTTCAATTGTTCGACGCCAAACCAAGTGTACTTTTTTACGACTTCTCGCTGAATGGTTGTTATTTTTATTGCCTTGTCATTCCCGCCCCCAATCGGAGTCGAGGGTAAACTCCGGCGGGAATCTATACAATCTGGATTCCCGCCTGCGCGGGAATGACAGAGAAAGTTTAGTGCGAAAGTTGTGTTATCTATAGATCCTTTGATTTCGTGAGCCGATGCTTGTGAGTATCTCGTAGCAGGTGGTATTTACTTTATCTGCTATATCATTTGCCGTAATTTCCTCATTGCCATCTTTTCCCATAAGAGTCACCTCGTCCCCTTCTTTGACGGCAGAACCATCTGTAATATCTATGATCGTTATATTCATGCAGATATTGCCTATGATTGGAAATTTTTTGCCTTTTATTATAATTTCTCCACGATTTGATAGGTAGCGGCTCAAGCCGTTTGAATATCCAATCGGCAAGACGGCCACCTTGCTATCTCTTTTCGTAACGAAAGTTCCATCGTAGCTTATCGGTGTGCCCTTAGGCAGATCTCTCACCTGGAAAACCCGAGTTTTAAATGACATTGCCGGTTTTAAGTTTACTTTTGTGTGGTGGGTGTCTTGGGGCTGTATACCATAGAGCATGAGCCCTGGCCGGACCATGTTCATGTGCGACTTGTCATATGCTATGACGCCGGAGCTTTTTGCCAGGTGAAAGTTGGTGGTTATCCCCTTACCTTCTAGGGTTTTTATGATACTGCGAAAAGTTTTGATTTGATTTTCGGAAAATTCTCTGGATCTTGTTTTGCTGAAGTGGCTATACATGCCATCTATCTTGACGTGTTTTAGGGAGCCTAAGTAATCAATGAATCCAAGCGTCTCGTCAGATGATAGCCCATACCATCCCATACCCGTGTCAATGGGGATGTGAACTTTGGCGATTTTACCCATCTTTGCAGCGTCATTATTTAGTTTTTGGGCGATACTTTTCTTGAAAAGCGATAAGGATATATCGTGGCTTAAGGCATCCTTTATTTCTGAGTCTTGGGTGTTGTAGAGCACTAGGACATCACCGTTTATGCCAGATTCCCTTAATTCGATAGCTTCAGATACATTTGCAACAGCAAAGTTATCAACCCCCTCGTCTTGATAGATTTTTGCTACTTTTTCGGCCCCATGTCCGTAAGCGTCGGCCTTTACCACAGGCATCAAGGCGGTACTTTTACCAACCAGTTTCTTTATTTCTCTTAAGTTATGTCGGATAGCAGAAAGGTCCACTTCGACCCAACAGCTATTTGATTCTTCTTTAGTCATAATTTAAGTATTGATTAGTAACGTGAAAAATATGAACGAAACGAGTGAGTATCCCACTGCTCCTAGGACTTCTCCCCAAGTGTGCTCCTTGGTGTAGACTCTAGCCCAGGCTATTGGTATGGCGAGCAGGAGAAGATATGCAAATTCTCTGCCCAGGAAAAAAGAAAGTGACAGGACGGATGAGAAAAATATGAAAATATGTCCGCTGATTTTATATCTCCACGAAGTTATGGCAACGAAGCCAAGTGCCATCAAGTAAAATATGATAAGCATTTTTATTAGTTCGTGGTTTATGCCAAGATACTTAATTATTAGCAGCGAGCCGGTGCTTGAGATTAGGGCAAACGCAAAAGGGATTGTCCTTTCCCTTCTTTCCTTGATAT
>JAJYJC010000008.1 GCA_021796415.1 bacterium | reverse complement strand
GGTCTAATGAACTTTTTTGTGTGGTTTTTTCTCCCTAAAAAGCAGATAAAATATTAGTTTTAGTTTTCTATCTTCTCTTAGTCCGTTATGAATATTAACTTTCTTTTTAATATATGAAAAAGTTCCTTCCATAGAGTTATTGGTATTGGGGATGTTAAGCTCCGGATAATCTAAATAAGTAAATAGATAAGGCAAGTTTCTCTTTAAGCTGAAATAAGCGCTTCTAGTTCGTTTGTGAGTGTAAAACCATTTTCCCGTAACAGGATCAATAGTTTTTTCTTTAAGGAACTCTTGGTGTTTCTGGTACCAGTCGCCAAGCCAGCCGGTAAAGCTTTCCTTGTCTGTTTTTGTAAGCTTTAAAGCTAAGTGTCTGAGTTCAATGTTTGGTGTGAGAATCGGATGCTTGGTTAAGTATTTGGTAATGATCTTAAGTTGATGAAAGTGACACATTTGAACCGGAAGGCCGAAGAAATCTACTCCCAAACCTTTACCATCAGAAACAATGGCCTTGATAGGCCAGCCAAGCTCCATTAAGTACTGTATGCCTAGCTTGTATTCTTCAATCGTTTCAGAGTAAATCTTTTTAGCATAGAGATTTCTTTTGAGTTCTGGAGAGCGAAGAACCATGATTCCCAAAGTTCCGAATAAAGAGGAATCCATGGAGAGACAAGTGGGCATTGGGACGATTTCCGGCAACTCAGGACTTAGTTGATCTAGGGTTTTTTGAATCCAATGCTTCTCTTTCAGACGGCTTTCGGCTAGTTCCTGATATGTTTGTTTGTGGTCTGCCCAATCCTGCCAGAGTTTTACCTTTGTCCTAGTATCTCTTCTTTGATTTTGAAAAACATGCCTGCAACTATTACAACGATACCGCTTTTTGCCTCTTTGTTTTCCATCTTTTTTAGTCTTTTCCGAACCACATTTGGGACATTTTTTTTGTCATTTTTATCCTTAAAGTTAAAAATATGATGTTTTATGGCTATACATTAACAAAAAATGGCTGTTTCAGCCACACAAAAAAGTTCATTAAACCTTTTTTTCCACCTTTTTAGAAAAGGTGGAGTCAAAATCGCGGCTTAAGCGGATTCTCAAGGTGTCGCTTAAAACTTTGCTCAAATTTGAAAAATGACAACAAGCCGATTCCGGAAGTCATATTTCCAAAAGTTCGCTCAGTTTTTCGCTCTCCTTTCGAACCGATAGCCGCATCTACTAATTAATTCATCAGGAAAAATTCATGCCGGAAGAGACCTTTTCCGTTTTACATTTTCCACTTAACCTTTTACATTATATTTATGGCGCCGAACTTAAAATACGAAAAGGCTCTTTGGGCGGAAGGCAGAGATATTGTTTGCGGCATAGACGAGGTGGGACGCGGTTCTTGGGCCGGGCCGCTTTTTGTCGGAGCGGTTGTTTTTGACCAAAAGAATTGCAGGCAGATCCGCGGCGCCGATGATTCCAAAACCCTCAGTGCAAAGCAGAGGGAGAAAATTTGCGCAGAGATAAAAAAACGCGCCAAAGCATTTTCGATTGGAAGAGCTGAACATTTTGAAATTGATGAACTTGGCATGACCGAAGCAACACATTTAGCTATAAAAAGGGCAGTCGAAGCGCTTAGGGTTGAAGTCGATGCTTTATTAATTGACGCCTTTAATTATAGCGAAATAGATTCCATAGCAGTAAAGGGCGGGGATAGCGTTTGCTACTCTATTTCTTGCGCTTCAATTCTCGCAAAAGTAGAGAGGGACAAGCATATTTCCGAGGTGCCGGAAGCGGCAATTTATCGATTTGACAAAAACAAAGGCTATGGGACCAAAGAGCATCAGGAATTAATAAAAAAACATGGGGTTTCCGATATCCATCGCAAAAGCTTCAAACCGATAAGGGCGTTGTCATGAAAGTGATTATGATTAATTCTCTTGTCATTCTCGCCCGCCAAAGGTCGGGTAAACATCCGGCGGGAATCCAGAATTTTATTTGTATAGATTCCCGCCCGCGCGGGAATGACGAAAAAGATGGGAGCTGCCATGACTAATACTCATATTATTGGCCAAAGCGGTGAAGAGCTGGCTTGCGAATTTCTGGTTGAAAATAAACTCAAAGTTATTGCAAGAAATTTTAGAACCAGATTCGGAGAGATAGACATTATCTGCAAAGACAGGAAGATGATTGTTTTTGTTGAAGTGAAGGCAAAAAACACGGATAATTATGGCAAGCCGTACGAAATGGTAACAAACAGAAAGAAACGAAAGCTTATCGCCACCGCCAAAAATTATTTGATTGAGAATAAAACAGACCCGGAAAAAACAGATTGGCGGATAGATATTATCTCAATATCAAAAGGCAAAGAGATCAAATGGCTTAAGAATGCCGTGACGGAAGATAATTATTCTTGACACCAGGTATTTGGGTGTTTATAATGGATGCAGGTCGGAAATTTTCCGGCTTTTATTGTCGACATATGCGATAAATTTCTACAAAATAGTTATGTAGTTTTTGGGCAAATGTCAGTTGTAAACTAGAGCAACAAAAGAATAAAATAATATCATTAAAGCAGGGGGCCGGCTTTGCCGGATTGATTCCCCGGCGTTTCGGCCGGGACAAGGGAGAAAAAATGCAGACAAAATTTACGGCAGCGATAAACCAGATATGCGACGAGAAAAACCTTTCTCGCGATGTTGTTATGGAAACGGTGAAGGCAGCTCTAGCCAGCGCCTACAAGAAAGATTATGGCTCGAAGAATCAAGAAGTAAGAGTTGAAATAGATGAAGGAAGCGGAGGAATCCAGGTGTTTGTGTCTAAGGAAGTGGTGGACGAAGTTGAGGACCCCATGACTCAGATAGATGTGGTGAAAGCTGACCGAGTGAAGAAAGGCGCAAAAGTCGGTGATATGGTAGAAATTTTGGATGTGCCGGCTGATTTTGGCAGAATTGCCGCCCAAACCGCAAAACAGGTCATCATCCAGAGAATTCGCGAAGCGGAAAGGGACATGATCTTTGACGAGTTTAAAGATAAGGAAGGCGAGCTCGTAAACGCTGTTGTTCAAAGAGTCGAGGGCGACACCGTGATAGTTGACCTCGGCAAAGCTACCGGCATTTTATACAAGTCAGAGCAAATGTCCGGAGAGCATTATTATCCAGGGCAGAGAATGAGAGTTTTTGTGGTGCGCGTGGAAAGCTCATCCCGCGGTCCGCAGATAGTCATTTCCAGAAGCCATCCCGACATGATCAGGAAATTGTTTGAAATGGAAGTCCCTGAAATACTTGCAGGAACCATTGAAATAAAATCAATTGCGCGCGAAGGCGGTGAAAGAACCAAAATTGCCGTTACCGCCGATCAGGAAGGCATCGATCCGGTTGGCGCGCTAGTCGGCCAAAGAGGGTCAAGAGTGCAGTCGGTAATGAATGAAATCGGGGATGAAAAAATCGACATTATCCTATGGGATCCGGATATCAAAACATATATTACAAACGCGCTTTCTCCGGCGAAAGTAGTCGATATAGAGGTTGACGAGAAAGAGAAGAAAGCCACCGTGAAGGTTCCGGAAGACCAGCTTTCCTTGGCAATCGGCAAGAAGGGCCAAAATGTAAGGCTTGCAGCAAAGCTTACCGGCTGGAATGTTGACATAGCCGGCGCTGATGAGTCCGGTGTTGAGACTGCAGCAAAAGCCGCAGAAGTACCGGAGGCAAAGAAGGCAGGCGACATTGAGGATGCTATCATTCAGAATATCCAATCTCAAACAGGAGAGCAAACCGGAGAGGAAGAAGACGTGCCGGAAGAAGCCAAGCAGCCGCAAGAAGTAGACACTAAGGAAAATACTGAGCCGGAAGTGTCAGCCGAGGAAGCCGCTTCTGAAGACGAGTTGGCAGCCGCTATTGTAGGAGAGCAGCAAGATACTGAAGATGATGCGGATAATGCGGACGCCGCAAAAGATGGTAAAGCGGAGGCGCCGGAGGAACCGTCAGAACAAGGCCCATCTAATGAAGAACAAGTCGAAGAGGCTTTGGCGGAGGAGAAAAAATCAGGTAATTAAAAAAGGGGGATAACATGCAAGAATTTAATCTTTTTGAAAGATTTACAAGCAATGCTAAGCAGAGTTTGCTAAATGCTCAGCAGATTGCGAAATCAAAAAGCGCTAGCATAGATACCGACGACATATTGCTTGGAATATATCTGGTGAGCGATTCTGTCGGTTCGAAATTGCTTAAGAATGCCGGATTTCAGAGCGTCAATGTTCCTGTCAAACCTGAAGGCTTGGGGTCTTTGGACAATGCGACCACTCTTGCGACACTAGCGGAACCGGCAAAGAGCTCTCTTGAGATTGCCATGGGTCTTGGCAAAAACTACCAATCAAACTATATAGGCACTGAACATTTGCTTCGCGGAGTTCTGATGGCGAAGAAGTCAAAAGCCTACACGCTTCTAAAGAAAAAAGATATCCAGATGGACAATTTGCTTGCCGAGCTGGACAGGTTTTTGCAAAAAAGTATGGATCAAGGCATGAACTACTTTGGAGAAGAATATCCTGATGCGGGCCCAAATGGCTACAACCGAAACTTCCCGCGGCATAATGATAAGAATAAAGCCTTCGAGGCTTACAGTATAGATTTTACGGAAAAAGCAAAAAAGAAAGAGTTTGATCCGATTGTCGGCAGAAGCAAGGAAATCTCACGCGTTATTTCAATTTTAAACAGGCGCACAAAGAATAATCCTGTTTTAGTTGGCGAACCGGGAGTCGGGAAAACCGCTCTGGTGGAAGGGCTTGCCCAAAAAATTGTTGCCGAAGATGTGCCCGAACAGCTGATAGGGAAGAGAATTTTAATGCTTGATATGGCAAACGTCATTGCCGGTACCAAATACCGCGGCGAGTTCGAGGAAAGGCTCAAGAAAATAGTCGAGGGCTTAAAGGAAAACAAAGATGTCATTCTCTTCATTGACGAGATGCACACCATTGTCGGTGCTGGCGCGGCCGAGGGAGCGATAGATGCGGCAAACATTCTAAAGCCGGTCCTATCGCGAGGCGAGATTCAGATAATCGGCGCCACTACATTTGATGACTATCGAAAATACATCGAGAAAGACGCGGCGTTAGAGCGCAGATTTCAACCGGTAACATTAACCGAGCCAAGCCCGGAAGAGACCTTACAGATACTAAAAGGCATCCGTTCTAATTACGAGGATTACCACAAGGTGAAGATAACCGACGAGTCTTTGGAAGCTGCCGTAAAGCTCTCGAAGAGATACATCTCAGACAGATTTTTGCCGGACAAAGCGATTGATTTAATAGATGAAGCGGCAAGTTTACTGAAGATCAAAAAAGGCAAGAGCCCGTCAAGGAGCTTAAAGGAGCTGGAAAAAGAGCTGCGCGAAACCATAAACAAAAAAGAAGAGGCGGTTATCGCGGCAAAGTATATTTCCGCGGCTGAGTACAAACAGAAAGAAGAGTTGCTTGAAGTCAAAATAAGGAATCTCAAGAAAATAACCAAGAGTTTTGAAGAGCCTCAAATCACAGCCGAAAGTATAGCAGAAGTCATATCCATTGCAACCGGAGTTCCGATTACTCGCTTGATTAAAAAAGAAAGCGAAAGCCTTTTGAACTTGGAAAAGAACCTGAAGAAGGGCATTATCGGCCAGGATGAAGCGATAAAGGAAATTTCTCAAGCGATTCGAAGGTCCAGGACGGGCATCTCTAATGAAAAAAGGCCAATTGGGACATTCATATTCCTTGGCCCGACCGGTGTCGGCAAAACAGAGTTGGCGAAAGTTTTGGCTAGTGAGATGTTTAACTCCCAAGACATGCTGGTCAAGATTGACATGAGCGAATTTATGGAGAAGCATAATGTGGCTCGCTTAATCGGCGCTCCGGCGGGTTATGTGGGGTTTGAAGAAGGCGGGCAATTAACAGAGATCATTCGCCGCAAACCTTACTCCGTAATCTTGCTGGATGAGATCGAAAAGGCCCATCCGGATGTCTTTAACATGTTTCTGCAGATCTTGGAAGATGGGTATTTGACTGATGCAAAGGGCGTGAAGGTTGATTTCCGAAACACTGTCATCATCATGACTTCAAATGTCGGCGCCGAGAGAATGTTTAAAACCGTGAAACTTGGCTTTAACGCTGAAAACGAAACCGAGGAGAAGAAGTTTGAAGCGCTTCACAAAAAAATTTCCGATGAGGTTATGGAGACTGTAAAAGGCAGATTTAGGCCGGAGTTTATAAACAGGGTTGATAAAATCATCGTCTTCCGGGCGCTATCAAAAAAGGATGTCAAAAAGATTGTAGGCTTGCAGTTAAATGAGCTTCAAGATCGGCTGGACGAAAAAAACATTACTTTGAAGGTCTCGGAAAGCGCTAAAAAATTCTTAATGGAGCATGGCTATGATGTCGAAAATGGCGCCAGGCCAATGCGCCGAACTATCGAAAACTACATCGAATCTCCGTTGGCAGAAGGCATGCTTTCCGGCGAATTCAAAGAGGGAGACATTATCTCTGTTATGAAAATGGGCGAGAAACTCCAATTCTACGTCCTTGAAATAAAAGCTGAGAAGAAAAAGGTAAAAAGCAAGTAGTTGCTAAGTTGCTAAGTTTTGCCGCCTTTTATCCTGTCTACTTGTTTTGTGTTTTCAATGTGCTCTAAAATAGTCGCATGGGTAAGAAGAAAGACAAGAATTATGCTTTTATAGATGGGCAAAACTTGGACTTAGCGATTAAGGATCAAGGCTGGAGGCTGGATTTTAGGTCTTTTCGCATATATTTAAGAGATAAGTATAAAATTGAGAAGGCTTTTATATTTATCGGTTACATAGGTGAACATCGAACTCTTTATAAATCATTGCAAGAGTTTGGCTACATCCTGGTTTTTAAGCCAACCCTGATTTTGCCAAATGGCAAAGTTAAGGGCAATGTGGATGCGGAGTTAGTGCTGCATGCAATGGTGGAGTATAAAAACTATGGGAAAGCTTTGATAGTAACCGGCGATGGTGACTTTTACTGTCTTGTTGAATATCTGTTGGGACAAGGCAAACTGCTAAATTTAATGATTCCAAACAGGTTTAAGTATTCATCGTTGTTGCGTAAATTTTCAGGCAGCACTGTTTTTATGAATAATTTAAGAGGCAAGTTAGAATATAAGTAAAAAGTCCGAAGAAAACAAAAAAGAGACATTGCCTCGGGACAAAACCCTTCGGATAGTCTCTCATCGTGATTATGAGGTCATTATAGCAAGTGTTGTGTAAAAGTCAAGAATTTTATTACTAAATAGGTAACGAGGGAACGAAAATATGGCAAAGGTAAAAACTCAATATATATGCGCAAGCTGCGGTGCGATTTATGACCGCTGGCAGGGGAAGTGCGTCCAGTGCGGGGAATGGAACACTCTGGCAGAGTCGCAGATTCAAAAAACAAATTCAAGCGTTGCCAGAAATGTTGAGAAGGCGCGTCCTTTAAGCATGGCAAAAGAGGATGATTTGACTCGGCAGACGACCGGCATCTCGGAATTTGACAGGGTGGTCGGCGGAGGTATTGTGCCCGGTGCTCTCGTGCTTGTTGGCGGCGATCCGGGAATCGGCAAGTCAACATTGATTTTGCAAGTTGCCGGAAAGGTTTCGGGCAAGGAAAAAACACTCTACATCAGCGGAGAAGAATCTGTCCGGCAGGTTGGCATGAGAGCTTCCAGGCTAAGCATTGCATCAGAAAACTTGTTTTTGATTTCAGAAACAAATGTAGAAACAATTATTGCCGAGATAAGGCAGGAGAAGCCCAGGCTTGTCATTATTGATTCTATACAGACTGTCTACTCTGAAGATGTGGCGGCAAATGCCGGCAGCGTTTCGCAGGTTTCACTGTGCTCACAAAAACTGATGGAAGTGGCAAAAAAAGAGCATATAGCCATAATCATTATCGGGCATGTGACAAAGGAGGGAAATCTTGCCGGACCCAGGCTGCTTGAGCATTTGGTAGATGTTGTCCTGTATCTAGAGGGGAATCGTTATGGGGGATTTAGGGTGCTTCGCGGCATTAAAAATCGTTTTGGCTCAACAAATGAAACCGGCATATTCGAGATGGCAAAGGACGGCATGCGGGAAGTGGCAAACCCTTCGAAGATTCTTCTGTCAGAAAGGGAAGACGCAGCAAGCGGCACCGTTATATTTCCAACCATGGAGGGGACAAGGCCGCTTTTGGTAGAAATTCAAGCCTTAACATCAATCACAAATTTCGGCTATCCCAAAAGGACTGCCAGCGGTATGGATTTAAATCGCCTGCAGCTCTTGATTGCGGTACTGACCAAAAGGGCAAACATTAATCTCACGAACCAAGACGTTTTTATAAATATTGTCGGAGGCCTTAGCATAAAGGAGCCGGCCATGGATCTTGCCGTGGCGCTTTCGGTCACTTCAGCATACAAAAACAAGCCATTCAAAAAGGATATGGCTGTCTTTGGAGAAATTGGGCTTGCAGGAGAGGTGAGAAATGTGGATAATATAGAAGCGAGAATCAAGGAAGTTGCAAAGCTTGGCTTCAAATCAGTGATCATTCCGAAACACGCTCGCATTACCTCAAGCAAGATAAATATCATCAAAGCGGCAAATATCAAGGAAGCCATTGCCAAAGCGCTTGAGTAAAGCACCTTGGAATACAATAAGGAAAACCTGACAATCGAGTCGGGATATCCAAAAGGATAACAATGAATGCAAGCAATCTGCTGATTCTGATAGTTATAGGCATCGCCATTGGAGGATTTTTTGCTACAAAACTTTTTCTTAAGCTGCCGGCGAAAAGGTTTTTTATAGGCATACCGGCAATTATTATCGGACTTATCATAGGATCACTCCTATCTTTACCCTTCCAAAGGCTGCCAGGCGACTTTTCCATCTGGGTGCCGCTTGGCATAAGCATCACATGCGTATTTGTCAGCATTTATCTCTTCTACAACAAAACAGAAGGGATAGAAAAATTCTTCACGGAAATTTTCAAGCTGGTAAAAATACCGAAACTTGAAGACTCGGCAAAGGAAAAAAATAAAATAATTTTAGATACATCCGCTATCATAGACGGCCGTTTTTTGGATGTGGTCCGCACGGGATTTCTTTCCGGAAAATTAATCCTTTTCAAGTTTGTCTTGGAAGAGCTTCAAAACATTGCAGATTCAAGCGAGAACTTAAGGAGAGAAAAAGGTAAGCGCGGTCTTGAGATTCTGGACAAATTGAAAAAAGAGAAAGGGGTAAAGCTTGAAGTTTCAAGCGAGAATCCGGAAGAGATTGACGCAGTGGACGCCAAGCTGGTCAGAATGGCAAAGGTAAAGGGAGCAACGATTTTAACTACGGATTACAATCTAAACAAAGTTGCCAAAATCCAAGGAGTCAAAGTCCTAAACATTAATGAGTTATCCGAAGCCATAAAGCCCATCATTATTCCCGGAGAAAAAATGAGCTTAAAAATTATTCAAAACGGAAAAGACAAAACCCAGGGTGTCGGGTATCTGACGGACGGCACAATGATAGTGGTTGAAAAGGGAGGCAAGTCGATCGGCAAAGAGTTGGAAGTTATAATCACCAGAATCTTACAGACGCCAGCCGGCAAGATGTATTTTTCAAAAATTAACTCAATGGAAAAAAGTGGCAAAAATCGAAAATAATGTAGATCTCAAGCAGTATAACACCTACCGCATAGGCGGCAAGGCTGATTATTTTGTCGCGGCGGAAAACAAACAGGACTTGATAGATGCTTTCAACTTTGCAAAAGACAAAGGCATCCCGTATGCCACATTGGGCAAAGGAAGCAATGTTGTAGTTTCGAGTGAAGGCTTTCGCGGTTTGGTGATAGTGAATAAATACAAAGAGGTAAAGATAGAAGATCATGGTATCTGGGTTGCTTCCGGAACAAGTATTTCCGCGCTAACGGCATTTACAAAGGATAAGGGTTTATCAGGGCTTGAATTTTTATCAGGTGTTCCCGGTTCTTTCGGGGGAGCGATAATAGGAAATGCCGGTTGTTTTGGCGGCGTACTATCAGACGTTATCCTTTCAGTTGAATTTATCGGTGAAGACGGTAAATTGACGACATTGCCAAAAGACAAACTTGGGTTTTCATACCGAGAAAGCGCGTTCAAAAAGAGCATAAAAGGAATTATTACAGGAGCAAACATTAAGCTGAGGCAGTTGAGCCCTGAAAAAGTCGACAGAAAAGTTAGTGAAATCTTAAATCAAAGAAAAGCAAAAGATCCAAAGGGAAAAACCTGCGGAAGTTTTTTCAAAAATATTCCGGAAGCCAAGGCGACATCGAAAATTCTGGGAGAGATAGAAGTTCGGGGTATTGACGGCAATATACCAACAGGAAAACTGATAGATGAAACAGGGTGCAAGGGTTTGAAGGTTGGCGGGGCCGAAGTCTCAACATATAATGCAGGTTTCATCATAAATACAGGAAATGCTTCACCTGAGGATATTAAAACTTTGGCGGAAGAGGTGAAGAAAAGGGTCTTTGATAGGTTTGGGGTAGAACTGGAAGAAGAAGTCAGATACCTCTAGCTGTCTTGTCATCCTGAACTTGATTCAGGATCCAGCTTTTATTCATATAGATTCCGGATCAAGTCCGGAATGACAATTCGTGGGAGAATATGAATAGATGAAACATTTAGAAAAGAAATTTTTTGAGCGGCCGGCGCTAGAGGCGGCCCCGGATCTTCTGGGTAAGATACTGGTTCGAAAAACTGACAAGGGGATTATTTCCGGAAGGATTGTAGAAACTGAGGCCTATGTCGGCGAAGAAGATTTGGCCTGCCATGCCAGGTGCGGCAAAACCGAACGCAATAAAGTAATGTACGGTCCGGCGGGACATATCTACATCTATTTAATTTACGGAATGTACTACAACTTTAATATCGTTACCGCTAAGGAGCATGTACCGGAAGCGGTGCTTATCCGCGCGCTGGAACCGATTGGCGGAATCGAATTAGCCAAAAAAAATTTGAAAAAATTTGGCAGAGTCAGAGCAGACAAGGATTTCATGAAGGGACCAGGCAAGCTGTGTGCCGCCCTGGATCTGGATAAATCATTTTACGACACAGATATTACGAGTTCGGACAAGATTTGGGTGGAAGATGTTGGTGAAAAACCAGAAATCGAAACCGCAAAACGTATTGGTATAGACTATGCCGACATCTACCGCGACAAACCTTGGCGGTTTACTATAAAAGATAACCAATTTGTTTCAAAGTAATCATTGCTGAAAATGTAATGGTAAAAAATAACTTTTGTTGTGGAGGTCGGACCTTGTGAGAGACAAGGTCCGACCTCCTTTAATACAACTTTGACAAATATAACACTTAAAACAATTAGAACAACTGGAACACCTACAATAATAAAAAAGGACACACCTTGCAAAATGCGAAAGCAAGGAATGTCCTTTTTAATGGCTAAAATACAAGGGGCCGGGTGTTCGGCTCCTCTAGAAGAACCTAGCACCAGACCCCGATCCTCATCTAGGATCCGGATGCCTAATTTTGGGCGGCTTCCGGAAAAAGAGAATCTCTCCTTTGCATCGAACAAAGAAAATCGGATAGGGCCGAACGGCTATAAATTTCTTCTGACGAAACCGGCTTCTTTTTTGTCACCGGCTTAAATGCCAAAATAGTTTGTAGCTTTAAGTCCAAGCCATGGCATCTTCATTTCCTTGTCTAGCCGGGAGAGCAAAAATTGCGATTATTCGTAAAGTTTACCCTCCAGACTAGTTACTTCACAATCATTTCAATGATACAACATGTTTTCAAAATAACCAATTTCTAATATCCGTGAACCTGAAAACCTAACTATAATACATTACACATTGTCATTCCGACCTGTCCGTCCGGTCCGCCTGCCGGACGGACAGGCAGGCGGACCGACACTACGTGAGTTGCGAGCGGAGGAATCCCTTTTCCTTAATAACTTACAACTTATGAGCTTGGTAACATTCTAGAGGGATCCCTCGGTAATAGTTGCCGGATTTTCGGAATGACAGGAGGAGTGCCTAATTTTGTTTTATGGCAGGGTGGTTGTTGTGGTTTGTTTGGCGGTAACGCTTATAGTCTGAGATTGCGTGGTTTTTGAATTCTTGTCTTTTACTGTCGCAAAGATGGTATGGCTGCCGAGAGTGAGAGGAACCGTTGCCGTGTAGCCGTTGCCGTTTGCCATTTTCGATGCTTGGTAAGTTGTGCCTCCATCAACTGTGACGGTTACGCTGTCTATGCCGGCGGCTGCATCTGCATTCATATTTATAATTAGCGGATTGGATACATTATCTCCGTCGGCCGGTGAAGTGATGCTTATGGTCGGCGCCGGTTTATTGATATCTGCGCAGGTATCAGTCTCGGTCGGGACAGAGGAGCCGCCGGTGACATAACCATTTGCTTTTGCCCAAGCTGCGATTGGCGCAAACCACCTGGCATACGATGGATCGCTTGCCGGAATTTCAGCCGTCAGGGAATTATCAGTAAGAGTTGTTACTTGGGCGGGCGGGCAACTGTCATTGACAAGCTTACCGGTTGCGGCATCGACCTGGTAGGAACTGCCATCTCCACCGGTTGGTATTTGGTACCAGCTGGGAAAAATGTCGGTTCTGGTTTGCTTTGTGGCCGCGGTTGGCTTTTTACCCGTTATCGCGTCCAAAGTTACCGTTTTAATGCCTGAGGGACGGTTAAAGTAATCAGTCGGAGTTCCGGCCAATGCCTTTGACATAAATTCGTGCCAAATAGGCGCTGCCACGTAGTATCCGTCAGATCCCCATTTCATTGCCGTGCCATCGCTGTTTCCCGCCCATACGCCGGCGACAAGTGATGGAGTGTAGCCCATAGTCCAGCCGTCTTTGAAGTTGTCGGTTGTTCCCGTCTTGGCAGCGACTTGGCGCCCGTTTAGCGTCAGGTAACCGCCCCTGCCAAAAACGTATGCGCGCGATGCGTCATCTGATAGAATGTTGCTCATTAAGTAGGCGATTTGCGGGTCTAGAACCCTCTTGCCTGAGTTATCTTTATATTCTTCCAAAGTTTTGCCGCTTGAATCTTCAATTTTTAAAAATACCGTTGGGTCATGCTTAACTCCGCCATTGGCAAAGACTCCATAAGCGCTCGTATGGTCAAGCAATGTGACATTGCCGGCGCCTAGGACTAGGGATAGGCCATACTGCGACGAATCGCCGAGAGTTGTTATGCCCATGCTGTCTGCTGTTTCGATTGAATTTCTTACACCGGCCATATAGATAGCTTTGACGGCCGGAATGTTTCTGGAACCCTGGAGAGCCGATCTGACGGATTGCGGGCCCATGAAGTTTCCTTCATAGTTTTCGGGCGTGTAGCCTCCGCCGAAATCTGTTTTTACATCATAAATTGTCGAGCCTGCGCCCCAATTTTCCGATTTAAATAGGGTTGCATAGACATAAGGTTTAAATGACGAACCCGGCTGGCGTCCATTTATCGCCACATTTACGTTACCGTCAATGTCCTGGTTGAAGAAATCACGGCTGCCGACCATTGCAAGCACCTGGCCGGTTTTAGGATCTTCAGCGACGAGGGATTCGTTGGTTGCATTGTAATACTTGGCATTTTTGTCGGCGTATTTCGCCACTGCTTCCTCGGCCATTTGCTGCTTATCCATATCCAAAGTGGTGTAAACCTTCAGTCCGCCGTTATCTACCGTGTTTTCGCCGTACTTATCAATCAAGAGCTGCTTTACATACATTACGAAGTGGGGAGCGGTAATTGAACCATACGGATTGTTTGAAAACACCAGCTGTTCTTTCTTGGCGGCGTCAGCCTGGGCTTGGGTGATGTAGTGCTGGTCTGCCATTAGATCCAAGATCATGTCTTTTCGCTTCATCAGCTCATCTTTGTGCTGGCCGTAGGGGGAATAGTAGGTCGGGGCATTTGGCAGCGCCGCTAAAGTGGCGGATTGGGCAAGATCCAAGTCTTTGGCATCTTCATTGAAATAAGTCTTGGCTGCCACTTGTATGCCATAAGCGTTTGAGCCGTATGGTATTTCATTCAAATACATTTTCAAAATATCGTTTTTGGAGTACATTTGTTCAATCATTACCGAGAGCATGAGCTCCTTTATTTTTCTTGAGAATGATTTGTCATTTGAAAGCAGCGCATTTTTTACATATTGCTGAGTTATGGTTGAACCGCCTTGGCCCTTGTCGCTATGAATGACGTCGTAAAAAGCTGCGCCGAGAATTCTCTTGATATCAAATCCCGGTTCGTGGTAGAAATTCTTGTCCTCAACAGCCACGGTCGCATTTTTGACATTATCCGGTATCTGATTCCAATCAACCAGTATTCTATTCTCATTGCCGTGAACTTCATACAGAAGCTTGCCGTTTCTATCAAATATCTGGGTTGATTGGGCGGAAAGCTTTGAGTTTATTTTTGACGGAGAGGGCAAGTCCTTTGCGTACCAAGCGAAAAGCAGAATTATCAAGCCGGCAAAGATCCCCGCGCCAATGCCGATCTTTTTCCAACCTGCCTTAGTGGTAAATAAATTATGAAAGAACTCCTTCGTGCCGGCAATAATGCCGTACTGCCTGAAAGGGTTAGTCTTTTTCCTTTGTTTTGAGATTCTGGCAGCCGGTCTGCGCCTTCTCTTTTTATAGTAATTTCGTTTAGCCATGTGAATGGGTTAATGGATTAATTGGTGCGTTGGTTGATGGGTTTGCGCACCTTCCCTTAAATCCTTAGCAACTTACTAACTGATAAACTTACCAACTAGCTCTGGCATTATAGCAGAAATGGAAGTATAATTAAACATGTTTTTAATATTCAGCACTGTCATTCCCGCGAAGGCGGGAATCTAACAAAAAAGACTGGATTCCCGCCTTCGCGGGAATGACAAAAAGAGGACTAAAATGACAACAGATGAAAAGGCGATAAACGAAATTTTGACCCGGGGCGTGACTCATGCTATAGAAAAAGATCATCTTAAAAAAGCGCTTTTATCCGGAAAGAAGCTGCGAATCAAACATGGGATAGATCCAACCGGCCCTAAACTGCATATCGGCAGAGGTGTGGTGCTTTGGGCGCTTCGAAAATTTCAGGACATGGGACACACAGTTGTACTTATTGTCGGGGATTTCACAGCACAAATCGGGGATGCTTCCGACAAAGATTCCCAGCGCCAGCCGCTTACTCCCGAGCAAGTGCAAAAAAATTTAGTTCACTATAAGGATCAATTAGGGAAAATAATCGATTTAGACAAGGCTGAGCTTCACTACAACAGTGAATGGCTGGGCAAAACCAGCGGCCAGGAAATACTGGAAGGCGCCATGGAGTTTACGGTAGCGCAGATGATTGAGCGTGAAAATTTCCGTGACCGATTTAAAGCCGGCAAGCCGATCGGCATGCATGAATTTTTGTATCCGGTCCTTCAAGGTTTGGACTCGGTTGCTATAAAAGCAGACCTTGAGGTCGGCGGCAACGACCAGCTTTTCAATTTGCTGGCCGGCAGAGTTTTGCAAAAAAGGCGAGGCCAAAAACCTCAAGACGTTTTGACGTGGGAGCTTTTGGAAGGGACAGACGGACGGAAAATGAGCACTTCCTGGGGCAATGTGATTTTGATAGAAGACGCGCCGGAAGAAATGTATGGCAAGATTATGTCAATCAAAGATGATCTCATTATTCGATATTTTACCCTCGCTACAGATGTGCCAATGGATGAGGTTAAAAACCAAGAGAAATCTTTGAAAAATGGGGCAAATCCAAGAAACATCAAGGCAATGTTGGCACACGCTGTCGTAGAAAGATATTATGGCAAAAAGCTAGCCAAGGAAGCCGCCGAAGAGTTTGACAGGATTTTCAAAAACAAGGAGACTCCCAGCGAAATTTTGGAATTCAAATATAAAAAAGGCGAGAAGCTGGTTGATGCGCTGGTCGCTTCCGGGGTCGTCAGTTCCAAATCGGACGGGAGAAGGTTGATACAGCAAGGGGGCATCAAAGATGAAGGCAAAACCATCACGGATATTGATTACAAGCTCGAGTCCGGCACTCACACTGTGAAAGTCGGCAAAAGAAGATTTGTCGAGCTGAGCGAAAGCTGATATGGAATTTCTAAAAAAAGAAGTCGTAATTATCGGAGGAGGAGCAGCAGGTATGAATGCTGCTCTAAATCTTGGGACCAGAGATTGCATGGTTATAGAAACGCCGGGCTCGAATTCGGTTTTTTCTCCTTGGAATCTAATGCTGAAAGAGAAGGATATTCAAAAGCAAGAGATGCTTGCTGCCGGCAATAATATGAACGACCAAGATTTAGTCGATACTTTATTGAACGGGATAGAAGAAGCTGTTCAAAATCTTGAAAAAATGAAGGTTAAACTCAGACCGTCAAATCTTGGCGTTATCCCAGATTATCCAAACCCCGGTAAGGCCGTTAGAGATATCTACATGCAGAGGCTGGAAGAAAAAGGACACCAGATTCTAGGGGGGAGAGTGGTCGAATTTTTCATGAACGATGGCAGAATCGTAGGCGTGGGGGCAGAGACAACTAGCGGCAAAAGAATAGAAGTGCTTTGCAATTTTTTAATTATTGCATCGGGAGGGCTAACCGGCCTCTTCGAATATCATACGGGCAGTCCTCAAGTTGACGGTTCAGTCTTGGCGCTCGGCCTTCGATCCGGTTTATTGCTCAGAGATCTTGAGTTTACAATGTTTCATCCATTCCTGATAGTTGACAAGAGGTTTCCGCGTTGTCTTGTTTCCGGAGACATTCTCACAAAGATGAACTATCAGGATGAAGATGGCAATGAATTTTTATCGCGCAAGATAACCAAGGCGTTGCGGGAGAACCGGCATCACTATGTTTTTCCCCAGATGACCAGAGAATTTTACGCCCAGTCATTGAAGGGAAAAATATTTGGACATATTGATGCAAGTGACAAGTGGTTTGATGAGTTTAAGAACCAAAACGAATTTGGGCGTATATTCAAACGTTTCACAAAGGACGAAGCAGGAAAAATTCAACTTCATCCCGCTGCGCACTTTTCCATAGGAGGGTTGGCAATAGACAACAGGGCAAGAACAAATCACAGCAATGTGTATGCGGCCGGTGAGGCGTCTGCCGGACTGCATGGCAGCAACAGGATAGGCGGTTTAGCGGTGCTTGAGGCTTTAATCTTTGGAAAAATAGCAGCCCAAAGCATAAACGGCAGCGGAAATGCTCGAGCACCCTTATGCAGGGGGTGTGATTCAGTGAAATTGAGAAGTCCTTCAGCTGAGCTCAAGAGCCTGGTGTGGGAAAACCTCGGCCCGGTAAAAAATAAAGAAGGACTGGAAAAGATTATGAATTTCTTGGATAATAAAGAAAAAATTAGCGCCAGCGAAGAGCTTATAAAAGTAATTGCGAAGACTTGCTTATTGCGCAGAGAGTCCATTGGGGCATTTTGCAGAGAAGATTTGCCGGTAAAGAAAAATTCAAAGTCGTCATATATAGAAAAATCAAAAATAACTTTTAGGTAAAATGAATGAAAAACTAATCATTGGCATAGTCGGCGGGACCGGCAAAATGGGCCGGTTGTTTGAAGAATTTTTTGTCGGGCAGGGCTTTAAAGTGCTCATTTCTTCCCGAAAAACCGAACTGACGAATGTCGACCTAGCCCAAAAGAGCGATGTTGTGATGATTGCCGTGCCGCTGGATAGCGTTATCAAGGTAATTAATGAAGTTGCGCTGCATGTCAAAGAAGATGGTCTGCTAGTTGATATTTCGGCAGTCAAGGAAGAGCCGGTAAAAGCAATGCTAAGGAGCAAAGCCTCGGTTGTGGGGATGCATCCGGTTTTTGGCCCGATGGTCAAGTCAGTGAAGAACCAGACGATAGTTTTGTGTCCGGGAAGAGGAGAAAAGTGGTTTTCGTGGCTTGAAAAGTTATTTAAGAAAGCAGGCGCAAAGGTTCAGGTGGCAACGCCTGAGGAGCACGACAAGATGATGGCGGTCATCCAAGGGCTTGTCCATTTTACCTCAATAGCTTCTGCCTGCGCGCTAAAGGAGATGAAGATAGACGTAGAAAAAACGTTTGCTTTTGCCAGTCCGAATTATAGAATCGCAACCGATGTCGTCGGGAGGATACTGGCCCAAAACCCCGAGGTTTATGCAGATATCGGCATGCATAACAAATACATTAATGAGGTAACGAGGATGTTTGCGGTTTGCGCCGGAGAACTGCAAAAAACCATTGAAAAAGGTGACAAAGATAAATTCCAGAAGATATTTGAGCAGTCCTCAAAACATTTGGGAAACTTCAGGGACAAGGCCATGAGTGAGACCAACTACATAATCGAGAAAATCACCGAGAAGGATACTAAAAATGGCGCTAACTCTTAACACACGCGTCTCGGAGCTTCAAGGGGTAGGCTCAAAATACGAGGAAAAGCTAAAAAAGCTCGGCATAGTTTCGGTCGAGGATATGCTTTTGTATTTCCCGCGCCGGTGGGAGGATTTCTCAAAAATTACCGAAATTGCGAGTGCCAAAGCGCCCGGAACATATTGTATCGAAGGCAATATCTGGAGCATCGGAAACAAGAGATCGGCGCGAAGGAGAATGTCAATAACAGAAGCGATAGTGGCTGACAAAACAGGAACGATGAGAGTCGTCTGGTTCAACCAGCCATTTTTGGTAAAAAATTTGAAACAGGGGGACAAGGTGCTGCTCGCCGGCAGGGTGGAAAACAAGTTTGGGGTGGTGCAGATGATATCTCCGGCGTATGAGAAGAAGGGAGACCAGCAAAAGCACTTGGGCAAGATCGCTCCGGTTTACAAGGAAACGGAGGGCGTCAGTTCGCGGTGGCTAAGATATGAGATGGATAAACTGGTGAAGGTCATTTATTCCTTCAAGGAATACTTGCCGGCCGAAGTCATAAAAAGGCAGGGATTAATTGGCTATGCCGCTATGATTCGCCAGCTCCACTTTCCCGAAACCACGCATCAGCTGGAAAAAGCCGAAGAAAGACTGAACTTTGATGAGATGTTCTTGCTGCAACTGGCTGTGCAGGAACAAAGAAAAGAGCTTGATCAAAATCGGGCAATCGCCATCCAATTTAATGAGGACCTGTCGAAGGAATTTACAAAAAAACTCGGGTTTACACTGACGAACGCCCAGAAAAAGGCGGCTTGGGAAATAATCAAGGATTTATCGAAGCCGGTGCCGATGAACAGATTGCTTGAAGGCGATGTCGGCTCCGGCAAAACCGTCGTTTCGGCAATGGCGGCGCTCATGGTCGCATCCGCCGGCTTTCAAACGGCATTTCTGGCGCCAACAGAGATTTTAGCCAGGCAACATTATAAATCGTTGAAGGAATTGTTGGAATTGTTTGAAGTGAGGGTTGAAATTCTAACTGGCAAGACCAAGAAATCGGAAAGGGAGGAAATCCTGCGCCAAGTCAAAGATGGGGAAGTCCAGGTTCTCGTCGGCACCCACGCGATACTTAAGGAAGATCTGGATTTTTGGAACCTAGCATTTGTCATTATCGATGAACAACACCGATTTGGAGTTTCGCAGCGGGCAAAGTTGAGGCAAAAGTCAGGAAGTGAGGGGACGATGCCGCACTTTCTCTCGATGTCGGCGACGCCCATTCCGCGAACTCTGACATTGTCCGTTTACGGCGATCTTGATATTTCCGTAATTGATGAAATGCCGCCGGGGCGAAAAAAGGTGGGTACATTTGTCATTCCTCCCGAGAAAAAGCAAGACTCATACGAGTTTATGCGCCGTGAAATGAAAAAGGGCAGGCAGATTTTTGTCATCTGCCCGCTAATCGATCCGTCAGCTGCCGGACAGGCAACCATGGAGCTTCGAAGCGTCACCGCAGAGTACGAGAGATTGTCGAGAATGATATTTACCGATTTCAAAATCGCCATGCTGCACGGCAAAATGCATTCGAGCGAGAAGGAAAGGGTGATGAATGACTTTGCAAGTGGCAAGACAAATATCCTTGTGTCGACTTCACTGGTTGAGGTTGGCGTCGATGTGCCGAATGCGACCATCATGATCATCGAAGGAGCCGACAGGTTTGGCCTGGCGCAGCTGCACCAGTTTCGCGGCCGGGTCGGACGGGGCAGATATCAATCGTATTGTTTCCTCTTTACCGACAATCAATCAGAGACTGTCCAGAAGCGGCTTGACGCAATCGTCAAAATAAACGACGGATTTAAAATCGCAGAGAAGGATCTGGACATCCGCGGGCCGGGCGAAGTGCTTGGCGAACGCCAGCATGGTTTGCCGGATATAAACACTAAAAATTTAATGAATGTTGAGCTGATTCGCCGCACCAAAACCGAGGCCAAAAAATTCCTCGAAAAGAATAACCTAGACGATTTTCCTCTTTTGAAAGAAAAAATACAGAAGTATAGCGGCGTGGCGAATTTGGAATAATTTTCAGAGGGTCGGACCTTGTTGTATTCGCAAGGTCCGACCCTCAAAGCAGCAATTTTAATAGGCACATTGTTTTGCTATCGCACAAATATGTGCCACCTGTCATTCTGAGCGAAGTCGAAGAATCCCTTAAGGCTATTTTAAAAGGGGGTTTTAGGGTATAATGCAGATATCAAGTTTATTTGCCGAGGGTGTTTCTCGGCTTGTTTTATAAACGCGTTCTTTATTAAGGAGATCCCATGGACGGATTCAAGAAATGCAAGTGCGGGGCTTATTACAAGGCGGAAGAAATTGTCCCTATACGGGCATTAGGCGGCAATCCCATTTTTTTAAAGACCGCCTGGTGCTGCGCTCATTGCCTGGGAGATTGCTTTAGGGCATGGGCAGAATTATGCTCGGAACTGTGCGCCCTCTGCAATGTCCCGTTTTTCCCCGGCGATATGATCGAGGGGCACCGTGGGAAAAATGTTCATTCCCACTGTGGAATGACTGCGGCGGCATATCTCGGGACATGGCAGGAAGATGGAACTATCAAATCGCCATTTCAGGAGTAGAAGCGTCTGAAATGATGAGAATTCTGTTACAGATATTCTTGATATAACTGAAGGGAGGGGTAGATATGGGTTTTGAGGGTAGGATAGCTTTGGAGCAAGAAGCTCAGAAGAGGTATGGGTTATCAGACGAGAATTCTAACTGCTTTATCGCGATGCTCTTGGATGATAATCCTCAAATGGAGGACGCGATGGATGACATCGAAAAGGGCATGCCTCTCGGGGAATTGCGGGAAAAGTACCCACATTTTGCGGGGATTACGGATGAAATGATCCAAGAATCTGAGTCCTAAGTCTTGGCCATAAGTATATGGCGCGGGTTTGGTTTCATTACAAACCCGCGCCTTTCGCATTTCGGGCTTATAAAAAGGAGAAATTGGGAGTATAATGATTAGGAGATTAATAAAAAAGGAGACAAAAATGCCACAAAATCAACGACCTCAAGAAATTCCCATTAAAGCAAATGACGAGGATTTAAAGGGTCGCTATGCCAATGCGCTTAGCATTTCCCATAATGAATCAGAATTTTACTTGGATTTTATGTTACTTCTTCCTCCAGCAGGACAAGTGGTTAGCAGAATTATTACAAATCCTGGTCATATGAAAAGAATACTTGCAGCCCTTGAAGAGAACTTGAAAATATACGAAAAGAATTTTGGTAAGATTGAGGTAGCAAAGGGGCCACAGGGTGAAGGCGAAATTGGATTTAAAACTAATTAAGCAAAACACCACAAAGAACTTTTTTATTCTGGACTCCTCAGCTATCTTCAAGGATCATGAAATTAACCTTTATCGCGAAAAGTATCTAGGCATCAAAGGACCGGCATGCTTTCTTTTAACTACAATCATCCTCAAGGAACTTGACGACACAAAGTTTAAAAGTCCCAGTCTTCGGCAGGCACATAAAGATTTCATGCAACTCTTAAGAGATATTCAGAGAATGGGAAAACTTTCAAATGGTATTGGAATAAACGCTAAAGGGGATCAGGTTTTATACTTTCCCGATAACTTAGAGGGTTTAAATGATGATAAATTCGCTTTTCTAAACAGAGAATATGCAGACCGTCAGCTTCTAATATTAGCAAGAGTTTTAAAAAGGGAAAAAATTAACGTTACTATTATTAGTCAGGATAGTTTGATTGGTGTATTATGTAAGGAAAATGGAATCAAGTATCTCTACTTAATGGAAAAAAGAATATCCGGACCGAGACCGAAAAAAGAAATTATTGTTACTAATGGTAAAAGTAAAAAGAGTGAAGTATATCTTCCAAATTGGAAAGAATAAAGTTTGTGGCGAGCGTTGATATTTTGATCAAAGGATACAATAGGGAGTTAAACGAGGATTACCACAAGTATGCCTCGACTTGTACTTTGGTGCGCGACAAAGATGTGACCATGGTGGTCGATCCCGGTTCGCATGAGTCGATCGGGATGTACATCTTCGCGCTTGGAGAATACGGACTGACGCTTGCCGACATAAATTTCGTTTTTACCACTCATGAGCACTTGGACCACTCTATGAACCGGGCGGTTTTTGAAAATGCCACCATTATCGATCGGTACGGATATCATCACGGTGATGAGCACAGATTTCACTCAAATGACGAGGAATTTTCCATTTCAGACGACATCACAATGATTGCCACGCCGGGGCACGGCGGGGACATACACGCTTCGCTTTTGGTGAGAACGACGGAAGGAATTATTTGCGTTGCCGGCGATGTCTGGTGGTATGAAGACTTCACGCCGGAGATTGATCCAAATGCGACCAGCCAGGAAGATCTGGAAGTAAGTCGGAGGAAGATACTGGACGCGGCCGACTACATCATTCCCGGTCATGGCGGCAAAGTCCGAAACCCGGAGAGATAGGCTGGGGAAAGCTCAAAATTCAAAAATCAATGATCAGATGTCTTCTTCTGTCATACCGCCTGCCGGCAGGCAGGGACTATTCTTTTAAAATATAATCAGTTGATCTGGAATCCAGAGATTATTTTTATAGATTCTGAATCAAGTTCAGAATGACAAATTAATAACAATTTTGTTCTTCTTTTAGTCCACTAAACTGGTTTAGTGGACTAAATTTCCTTGGCTTAATTGTTGTGGTATAATGTGGCCCTAGGAGGAGAACTTTCAAATATAAACTCGACACTTTCGAGGTGATTTAGATGCGTCATATCGAAGGCTTTGTCTTTCACGCCATATTAAATGGAACCCATGTGCTCTATGGAAAAGGCCGCGAAGGGGAAAACGAGCGCTTCTGCAATCTGGTGATGAATAAACTATTGCCATATGGATCTGAGGAGGAAGCAGAAGTCGGCTTGAAAGCGTTTAAGTTGATGAGCTTCCTCGACGCCGGTGGCTTTGTATCTATTTGCAGGCTCAGGATGCAGGTTGCCGAAACCGATGAGGAGATAATTCGGCTTGCGGTCGAGGCCGCCGGTGGGGATGTGGTTATTATCGGACTGAATGAATGGGGCGATCATGTTATGTTTGGCCCGCCGTCTCGGTATTTGGCGGTTCTGTCTGAACCGATTTCGGACAACGGATTTAAGTTTTATAACATGTCGTCGTTTGATCCTGTCTCAAGGCGGTCGTTTAGTGATCAGGTGATATATCGGGCGAGCGAGATAGTCAGGCAGGGGCAAATGCCGGCCCAGCTGGCGACAATCGAGATCAAGGAGGCGTGAGTTTCTCTTCAGGCCCCGCGGCATTGCCGCGGGGCCGAGGCTTTTATAAAATTATAGTAATTTCACTTTAAAACTAAGCCTCCTTCTTGTCATTCCGGACTATTCTTTTTAAATATAATAAGTTGATCCGGAATCCAGATTTTATTGTATAGATTCTGGTCAAGCCAGAATGACAAATGAGGCCGAGGCTTTTATAATGAGCTCACCCCGAATTTGTTATAATGAGAAAATGAAAGACACAGACAAGCGGCAGAGGGTTTTTAAACAAAAGGGATTTCTCCGCTCGCCATTAGCATGGTGGCGGCCCGCCTGCCTGACCGTCCGGCAGGCAGGCCGGACGGTCAGGTCGAAATGACAATCAGATGATAGAGAAACAGAAAATTTACAACAACATTGGTATTTTGCTCGTTATCGGCATCATTGGCGGGACAGGATTGCTGCTCGTCAAAAACTCCGATGATAAAAAAGAGCCGGTTAAAATTATTCAGCCGAAAAAGGCAGGAAGTCAGACAAATTCTAAAGTAAAAGGCGAGCAGATAGATTCTGGGCAAGCCAGAATGACAGAGAAAATTAATATAAATACGGCAACCCTTGCAGATTTGGATAAATTAAAAGGTATCGGTCCGGCGACGGCGCAAAAGATTATTGACTGGCGAACTCAAAACGGGACTTTTAAGAAAATTGAGGATATAATGAATATCCCCGGAATCGGGGAGTCGAAGTTCCAAACAATTAAAGACAACATAAGCATATGACAAAAGAGCAGACAAAAAGAGTGTTGAATCTCTACATAAAAACTTTGAAGGATTTGGGCTATGAGCCAGTTAATTATAAAAAATTTCCGGAGTTTTCTGACAGTGAGGCTAGAGGCCGGATAGTTCTAAACTATACTTTGTGGATGTGCGAAGAGGCCTCTGGTATGGTTGAGAAAGACATGGAAAAAGTCCAGCGCTGGCTGGGATTTGCCCAAGGCGTGCTGTGGAGCTACGGAATATTTGCGATTGATGAGATGCGAAAGCACAATACGAGCAAGTGAATTTGTAAGACTTCTTAAGGACTTTTGATGGGAAAAGTGCCATAATGTTTTTAATGCTCTTATCCATTAAACGCACACAAGCCAAGGGGGCTAAAAGTGAGCGAAGAAATGACAGCCAGAGAGTACCTTCTGTCTTTTGCCGGGACAATTTTCAACAGGCTCTTTGATGTTCCAAGAGAAGATTATGACCAGGCTATGGCCCTTCTTGAGCACCACGTTGACTGGACTGTTTTCATAAAACACAATGGCAACAAGAAGCTTCTGTTCAGAGAGGCGCCGGAAGCTAAGGCTGATAGCTTTATTCCTGACTTCGCTAAGAGATCGCAGGTGGCGTACTATGCCGCGGTGGCGATAACGATGATTTCGGTAAATATGCTCATCGAAGAGTGGAAAGCCGACCTAAGGTGATTTGATGAATAATGTCTGGTGAAAAGAAGACCGCGGGCCGCATCTCATGATGCGGCCCAGTTGCATATAAATTTTTGTATACTTGAATCGGCTTTCAGGGGAATCTAAGATAGTAGTAGTTTAATGAATTCAAGCATTATCTTGAGCTTATTTTTGTAAGCTGGTCAAGCCACTGCCCAAGTGGAAAAGGCGCGGAAATCCCGCGCCTTTTTATATGCAAATTTATCTACAAAAGGGAAACGGGACCCCCGCAACTGAATGCGAAGGGCCCCGTCTGGTGAATATCCCTTGTTGCTATTTTGACACGCGATTTTTTCCGGCTGCTTTTGCCCTATAGAGAGCATCATCTGCCGCTTTTATCAGTTCCTCGCGTGTTTGCCCGAACTTATAGGAAGTTGCGCCTATCGAAAGCTCAACCCCCACTTTTGTGACCTCCAATCTGAGTATTTCCGCAAACTCGGTGGCTGCGTCTAACCCAGTTGAAGGCAGCGCAATGATGAATTCATCACCATTGCCGTGGCGTCCTATGACGTCTGTCTCTCGGAGCCTTTTCGATATGGTCTGTGCAACTTGGCGAATGACTCGATCACCCTCATCGTGTCCATGTAGATTATTGAACATGCTGAAGTTGTCGATGTCGACTGCCAAGACACACATTGCCTCTTCTGTCCGCTTTGCTCGTTTGATTTCCACTCTGAGAGCGTTAACCGTCCCTTTTCGGTTGCGTACACCGGTCAGCTGATCGGTGTACGAAAATTCGCAATGCCGAGACCAGGACTGGACAGCGACCGCAACCTTATGGAGAAAGCGTTTCTGCTCAGGATTGGGTCGTGTTTGCGCTAGAATCTTGACGCTTTCAATTTCTGCGACCACCAAGGGATTTTCGATAGGGTTTCCTATCTCGAGGGCGGCGCCAGAATTTACTAGTACCCGGTAAGGTCCTAGCTTAATCGCTAATGCACACTCTTTGATTGCACTCTCAAGCTCCTCGATTTGATCTGGAAGCAGCTTGTTAATTTCTGCAATCAGCTTGTCCTGGTGCTCTCTTATACCTCTTTGAGCGACCAGTTTTCTTACTCGTCTCCTGTAATAGAAAACGAGAGCCAGCACTGCAACTATGAACAACGCGAACAACATGCCGAGCCCCCTTTCAAAGGGTTGGGATATTGCAATCTATATGTACTACTAAGTTCAGTGTGGGTGAACTTAGGAAACCTGAATTATACATAAGAATAGTTATTTTGTCAATAGCGGAATCATTTTGGCATTTGGCAAGCAACAAAAGCTGGAAAAGGATACTGATTTTAGGTATAATAAACAAACAAAATATTTGCCGCGGTGGTGAAATTGGTATACACGCTAGTCTTAGGAACTAGTGGGGAAACCCGTGGAGGTTCGAGTCCTCTCCGCGGCACCAAACTTCGCTCCAAAAGGAGCTACGCTTGGCAAGCCAAAAAATATAAAAAGATAGAGTCCTCCCTGTCCGCCCGTAGTGAAACGAAGGAGGATCCGCGGCACCAGAAATAATCAAAAATTTACAATTCAGAATTAAAAAATATGAAAACACTCAGAGGCCAAGAGCTTAAGGAAGCAAAAGAATATATAAAAAAAGCTGCTGAAGTTTCGGGGCAGACAATTTGCAGCGTGCGAAGGATTGGGGCTGTTTTGGTGGATAAAAAGGGAAAGATTATCGGCAAAGGCTTCAATGGGCCCATGGGGCACAAGTGTAATCCTTGTCTTCTCAAGCTCCTTGCAAAAGGGGTGAAAACGGAGCTTTGCTTTGCTATGCATGCAGAGGAAAGGGCAGTCGTTGACGCCATTGAAAAGGGGCACGACACAAGCGGTACGACTCTGTACACCGCCTATGTAAAAAATAACAAGCCAACTTCGACCGAAGATTCCTTCTGCGCGCATTGCTCCAGGATTTTGCTTGAGTCTGACGTCAAAAGGGTGGTTTTGCCGGAAAAGGGCGGACTTTCCTCATACGACATTAATGAATTTTACGATCTAAGCTTTGATAAGTTTATCGAAAAGAACTATATAATGTAGTTTCAGATTGCCTTAAATGCCAATTTGGTATAAAATATAAAGCAGTAAGATAAGGGTCAACTGGTGAGGGTTGGCTTTTGTTGTGTTCCATAAAATCTGGGAGGAGTGGAAATGAGGCTTGAAATAATCGAAACGACAGACATGTCGGGCAAGAACCCCCTGTTTCGCCATGTGGTTGAGACCAACCTTACAGCAGAGGCCCTTGGGCTGCTCTTGCAGCAGGGTAGTCCCGAGGAGGATTGCGCCCGGTTGCTTTTTGCTCTAATGAAGCATGGATACAGGTGCGCGCTCGGCGGCCTTAATGCAATCTATGTTTACGATGACAAGGTCTACATTGCAGAAGTTTCCGTGAACGGAACAAAGGCGGTGATCAACTCGAAGGATAGCGATCGACCCGGAGCCATCGAGCCCCTGTCTGAGTTTCTGGCCCGCTGCGGGTTTAATGATGTGGGCATAAGCTCCGGCGGCAAGAAGTAGGGACAAAGGCCTCGGACCGTTTTTCCTTCCAATGCTTCAAATCTTGGGCTGGCTCCCAGGTAGGGGGGGCCAGCCCGAGCAGGGTTATTTATAAAATCTGGATAGTATGCCGGATTTTTTTTATGTTAATTAACAGAGTCTGACGGTATTTTGGAAGCTGTTTTATTGCCTAAAGCCAAACTTTGGGCTATAATCTTGAAGTTGTGGAATATTGGAGACGAGAGAGTAGTGATTACTGCAAGGACACACCTTGCAAAATGCGAAAGCAAGGAATGTCCTTGAAAGGGTTAGAGGAAGTAAAAGGGAAGACTAATCAAGGTTCGGATGTCGGATATCAGATGTCAGAATTCGGATGCGAACTTTATTGATTAAAAAGGAGATTTATGCAAGTAAACAAGGAAGAAATTTCTAGTATCAAGGTTAAGCTTACGATTGATTTAACAGAGGCGGAGCTGAAGCCTCACATTGAAAAGGTTTATAAAGATTTAGCCAAGAATTTAAAAATTCCGGGTTTCAGGCCGGGAAAGGCGCCGCAGTTTGTGGTGGAAAGGGAAGTTGGCCAGGATAAATTTTATGCGGAAGTTTTGGATGCGGTTCTTCCGGAGGCGTACTACAATGCCATTACGAAGGAAAAGTTAATTACCGTGTCAAGGCCGGAAATAAAGGTGGTGAAGTTTGCTCCGACCGGCGGACTGACATTTGAGGCTACGGTCGAGACGTTGCCGGAGATTACATTGCCCGATTATAAAAAAATTAAGGTTTCAAAGAAGGAAGTAAAAGTTACAGACAAAGACATTAAGGAAGATTTAATCGCTTTGCAGGAAAGATATGCCGAGTTTAAGGAAGTGAGCAGAAAGGCGGCAAAAAATGACCGGGCAGAGATTGATTTTGAAGGCACGCAAAAGGGCACACCGCTTGAAAACACGAAAGCCGAAAAATACCCCATCGTCATCGGCAGCGGCGCATTTGTGCCGGGGTTTGAGGAGAACTTGATCGGTATGTCAAAAGGGGAAGACAAAACATTTGATGTAACTTTCCCGAAAGATTACCACGAGAAAAAACTGCAGGGCCAAAAAGTGACATTTAAAGTAAAGATGGTATCAATTTCGGAAAAGGTTTTGCCGGAGGTAAATGATGAGTTTGCCAAAAAGTTTGGCATATTCAAAAATGTCAAAGAACTCGAGGAAGGAATCAAGAAGAATCTGGGTGAAGTCCGTACAATGGAAGAGCGCCGAAGATTGGAAGAAGATATAATGACAAAGATAAGCGAAAAAGTTAATGTCGAAGTGCCCGAAACGCTCGTGCATCAGGAAATTCACCGCATGCTGCACGACGCAGAGGCCAATTTGCAACAATCCGGCATAACCCTTGAGCGGTATTTGGAAATGACCAAGAAAACCAAAGAAGAGATGGAGAGTGAAATGGAACCTGACGCCGAGAAGAGGGTCAAAGTAGGGCTGGTGCTTTCGAAGATTGCAGAAGCGGAAAATGTGAAAGCTGCGCCTAAGGAAATTGAGGAAGAGAAGAAAAATATCCTGGCCTCATCCGGCGGAAGTGATGAGGTAAAGAAGCAGCTGGAGAGCCACGAGGTTCTTCATCAGATAGAAAACAGCATCATATCGAAGAAAACAATCGATAAACTTATAGAATATTGTGTAAAATAACCTTATTGTCATTCCGGACTAAACATTTAAAAATATAATCAGTTGATCCGGAATCCAGGAATTAATTATTGTATAGATTCTGAATCAAGTTCAGAATGACAGGGAGAAAACCATGAAACCTAAAAATCAAATACTTATACCTACTGTCATCGAGCAGACTCACATGGGTGAGCGGGCTTATGACATTTATTCGCGCCTGCTAAAGGACCGAATCATCTTTCTTGGAACGGCAATCGACGAGAATGTGGCAAACATTATTATCGCCCAGCTACTCTTCCTTGAGAGCGAAGATTCCAAAAAAGACATTAACTTATACATAAATTCTCCCGGTGGTTCTGTCTATGCCGGCCTTGCCATATACGACACCATGCAATACATCCAGTCAAAGGTTGTGACCACATGCGTCGGGATGGCGATGAGCATGGGCGCGGTCATTTTGGCCGGCGGCGCCAAAGGCAAGAGATTTGCTCTGCCAAATGCCAAAGTGATGATCCACCAGCTTTCCGGCGGGTTCCAGGGTCCGGCGGCAGACATTGAAATACAAGCCAAAGAGGCATTAACGCTTCGAAAGAAGCTGGATGAGATCCTTTCCAAGCATACCGGCCAGCCGCTCAAAAAGGTTTCAGAAGACACTGACAGGGACTACTTCATGACGGCGGATGAAGCCAAAAAGTATGGTATTATAGACAAAATAATAGAAACTAGGTGATTAGGGATTAGGCAACTAGGTAATTAGGAATGGAGAAACAATGAAACTGGAAGAAATTTACAGATTATTTGTTCAAAAAGGCATCGAAGCGGACCCGAGAGATAAAAAACAAATTGAAAAGACACTAAAAAAATTAAAAGAAAAGTACGGCAAGCTCGACAAAAAGGAAAAAGAAGAGTTTGACACCGAAAAACTCACAAATCCTTTTGCCGACACACGCATTTTAAACGGCGATCCCAAAACTGAGGTGAAAACCGCTTTGGTCGGTATCGATATGGAGACGCCGGAGATTTTGCTTGCTGAAAAATTAAATGAAAAAGGTGGAAAAATTGACCTTGTGATCGCCCATCATCCGGAAGGCAAGGCTTTGGCCGCGCTTGATCAGGTGATGGCGGTTCAAGCGGATGTTATGAATAAATATGGCGTTCCGATTAATGTCGCCGAAGGCGTCATGGCCGGCAGAATTTTAGAAATTTCGCGAGCGGTCGCGCCCGCAAACCATAATAGAGCTGTTGATGCAGCCAAGATTCTCGATATGCCATTTATGTGTTCGCATACCGTTGCCGACAACCAGGTATACGATTTCCTTGAAAAAACAATGGAAAAGAAGAAGCCGGAAACAGTTGGCGATGTATTGGACGCGTTAAAGGAAATTCCGGAGTACAAGGCAGCTATTAAAGTTGGCGCAGGTCCCAGATTGTTTACGGGAAAGCCGGACAATAGGGCCGGCAAGATAGCAATCACAGGAATGACGGGAGGCACCGATAGCGATCCGGCATCAATTGAAAAAATGGCTCAGTCCGGCATTGGCACAATAATCGATATGCATACTTCAGACAAGCATAAAGAAGAGGCGGAAAAGCACCATATAAATATAGTGATTGCCGGCCACATGGCATCTGATTCCATCGGCATGAATCTGCTTCTTGATGAGATTGAGAAAAAGGGCGTCAAGGTTATTCCGTGTTCGGGATTGATCCGAGTTAAGAGGTCTAAATAAAGCATTGTCATTCTGGCCCGCTTCGACTCAGCGAGGCGAGCTTGTCCAGAATCCGTTTTGTCATTCCCGACTCCGATCGGGAATCTATAAAAATAATTTTTCTTTTTCTATCTTTTTAGAAAAGGAATTATATTTTATAACTTTTTAACACCAAAAAGTTATGCAAAAAGTGCCGGCTAACGATTATTTTCAAAGGGTCAGATTTCGCCTCATTTCAGGTTTAAAAAAATTAACTCGCTTTACTCAAACAAAATTATTTTTAAATCTTCATTCGGCTCATCCTCTCTTTGGAAAAATCACGCCGGGAATACAGAAAGGAATTAAATGATTTTTGTCTACATTACCAATCCCACAAAAGAGGAAGCGAAAAAAATCGCCAAGCATTTGATTGGTAAAAAGTTAATTGCCTGCGCCAACATCCTTCAAAGCGAAAGCCTTTATAATTGGGAAGGGAAGCTGGCGGACGAGGAAGAGTTCATTTTGCTCGGCAAAACTACGCATAAAAACTACGATAGAATAGTTGCTGAGGTTGAAAAGATCCATCCCTATACCGTGCCATGCATCATCAAAGTCCCAATGTCGCCAAATCCCAAGTACGAAAACTGGCTAAATTCCGAGCTGAAGTAGCACAATTAAGCATAAAAATAATCCATCACGCCACTGTCATTTCGACCGATCCGACAGCTGCCGGAGACGAGTGGAGAAATCCCTTTCTCTGTGCGTAACTAGTCAACATATTAAGGGATCCCCCGACTTGGCTGGATTCCCGCCTGCGCGGGAATGACAGGAGAAAATGTAAAGGTCTCGAGCATCTTGGACACATTCATCTAAAATGAAAGGATGAAAGTGAGCAAGAAGAATATGACAAACAAACAACTCGAGGTCTATGGAGCCAGAATTAGGTATGCCTGGTTCCGG
>JAJYJC010000034.1 GCA_021796415.1 bacterium | reverse complement strand
AGATAGCTTTTACTATTTCGTACTTCTCGATCATCACCGAAACGGCTTCTTCTTGAGGAATGGTGGGTTTTTCCTTGCCACTATCGGCATAATAGGTAAGAGCTTCTTTCAAAGCCGGAGCGATACCAAGATAATCGACAATTAAACCGCCTTGCTTGTCTTTATAAACTCGGTTCACGCGGGCAATCGCCTGCATCAGCCCGTGACCGCGCATGGGCTTGTCGATATACATAGTATGAAGACTCGGCACATCAAATCCGGTAAGCCACATATCGCGGACTATGGCGAATTTCAAATCGTTTCCGGCATCCTTCATTCTATTGGCCAAAAGCTCACGCTTGTCTTTCGTATAAATATGCTTTTGGAAATTGGCCGGATCGCTGGCCGAGCCTGTCATAACAACCTTAATGAAACCTTTATTTATGTCATCGTTATGCCACTGCGGACGAAGCTTGATTATTTCATCGTATAGTTCGACGGCTATCCTGCGGCTCATGGCGACAAACATGCCCTTGCCTTCCATCGCGCCGCGTCGGGCCTCAAAATGATCTACTACATCTTTTGCTATGAGCTTAATACGTTTGGAGGAACCGACCATCGCCTCAAGGCGAGCCCATTTGCTTTTCAGCTTTTCCTTCTTTTCTACTTCCTCGCCTTCGGTCAGTTCTTCAAATTCCGGATCAATCTTCGGCCTTTCCGATTCCGATAACTGTATTTTGGCTAAGCGAGCTTCATAATAAATAGGAACTGTGGCATGGTCTTCGACCGCCTGCGCGATGTCGTATACGTCAACATACTCGCCGAACACAGCACGAGTATTTTTGTCAGTCAATTCAATCGGGGTACCTGTAAAACCAATGAACGAGGCGTTCGGCAAAGCGTCATGCATATGGCGGGCAAAGCCGTCTATAAAGTCATATTGGCTGCGATGGGCTTCATCGGCGATTACAACAATATTCCGCCGTTCTGAAAGAAGCGGATGTTTCTGGTCCTTGTTTTCCGGGAGGAATTTTTGAATGGTCGTAAAGATAACACCGCCGGAGGCCACATTCAAAAGGTTCTTGAGTTCGGCCCTATCCTGGGCCTGCACCGGAGTCTGTCGAAGAAGTTCATGGCAGTTACAGAATACGCCGAACAGCTGATCGTCCAGGTCGTTTCGGTCGGTTAGGACAACGAGGGTCGGATTATCCAGCACCTGAATAACCTTCCCGGCATAGAATACCATCGTGAGGGATTTGCCGGAGCCTTGTGTATGCCAGACTACGCCCGCGCGCCTATCTCCATTTTCAGCCGTTGCCGAGAGCGTGCTTTCTACGGCCTTATTGGTAGCATGATACTGGTGATAGGCTGCAAGTTTTTTAATCGTCTCTTTCCCATTAGTTTCAAAGACAAGAAAATTCTTTATAATATCCAACAGACGTTCTTTTTCAAACACGCCTTTTACAAGCACTTCCATTTCGGGTATGGAAGCGGGAGCGACAGTCTCTCCGTCTATGGTCCGCCACTTCATAAAGCGATCCATGTCCGCGGTAAGCGAACCGATACGGCTATCAAGCCCGTCGCTGATTACACACAGGGCGTTATAGGTAAAGAGAGAGGGAATCTCCGACTTATAGGTTTGAATCTGGTTAAATGCGCCCTTGACTGTGGCGTTAACATCAGCCGGATTTTTTAATTCAAAGACGGCGATCGGCAGACCGTTTACAAATATGACAACATCCGGGCGACGGTTGTGGTTGTTTTCTATGACGGTGTACTGATTGACTGCCAGCCAATCGTTGCGATCGAGATTTTTGGAATCTATGAGGTAAACTTTGTCGCCCGCGATTGTGCCGTCAGGTCGCCGGTATTCAACATCCACGCCTTCGGTAAGCATAGCGTGGAACGCGTGGTTGGTTACAAGAAGGCTTGGGTTTGAATATGCGGCATTGAGGACTTTCTTGATTGCGTCTTCCTGGGCTTCTCTTGGGATGCTTGGGTTTATAGCGACAACGGCGGACCTAAGGCGATCGGCAAGGACAATATCGCTATATGAACTACGCTCCGGCGAGTCGCCATCGGGCGCGATGGTTGGCCCGAAGACAACACTGAAACCAAGCTCTTCGAGCCATTCGAGAGTTGCGTTTTCTAAGTCGGATTCGGTGTACTTATGGCTCATAATATTATATTAATTTGTTGATTCGTCCAATAATTTATAGTGTTCCGGAAATACCTCTTTTATCATCTCTAAAAGATATTGCACATTCTTTTGAGTTTCAGGCACAAGGGCCGGATCAAATCCTGAGCCAGTGATGTGTGATTGATCATTTGTAAATTTGTAAATTGCAGCCAGCTTATTTTCATCAAATGAAGTGGTCTCTTTAATTTTTTCCAGCTTCTTATACGGGCTTACTCCCGTCGGAACGCGAAATAGCAGGAACGTGTCTAATACCTTTCTGGCAATATTTGGTATTGGGTATGATTGTGCTATTGTGCCATCAGACCTAAATTCCTTTAGTTTCTTAAATAAATAATGATACTCGCTCTCATATTTATATAGCTCTTTATCCATCAAGTCCAACTCTGCACTCCTGCAACCATTATCATGGCAGTTTTTTATCATATAATAACCGGCTTTGTTACCGCCGTCATGTTTCAGCCAGTTAATAACTAACTTTAGGAATTCAAAGTTATGAGTTAAAATAAAAACCTGTGCCGCTTCTTTTACAGCATTCTTGAGAAATGCAAACGCCTGGAAAAGAGATGCAGAATCTAAGCTTGATATCGGATCATCAACAACAACTATCCCGCTCTTTAGGTCAAAATCCTGCTCCTTCAGATGAATCGTAAAATACACAAAGGCAATGGCTGTTTTCTCTCCCTCGCTTAGATTGTCCGCCAATTCCCCGTTTCTTTTAATAAGATATCCATCATCTATTTCTTTCTTTTGCCCATTTTCGTCCACAATTGTTTTTATCTGAGGCTCGAATACCAACTCATTCCTGCACAAGAAAGTTTCCAATCCTTTGTTAATATCTTCACAAGCTTTTCGAGTGGATGATATTTTTGCTTGATTTTCAGATATTCTTTTTCTAAGACCCTTAATGCCTATAGAGGTTGCATCACCATTTTGCAATTTATTTATGGCTTCAGTAAGGTTCTTGATTTCTTCTTCAAGTGCTTTGACCTCGTCAAATATTGTGCTCAGATAATGTTCCTTCAACTTTTTCACAGCCTTGCTTTTTTCATTCTCGAAGTCTGCGCTCTTTTTATTATGGGTCTCAAGGATAGAAGAAATTATTCTTAATGATACGGTAAAGGGTTGCGTGTCTATGTCAACACTTAGGGTTATTGCTTCGGTCGTCTTTGCTTTTTTCCCGGCAATTTCATCTTTAAAGCCTTTAATAGCGCCTACTATTGCGTCTTTGTTTTGGTCAAAGCTATCGCATTTAGATTCATAGTCTTCTTGTAATTCATCAAATAGCCTGGACTTGTCTGGATACTTCAAGGTTTCGATAGAATGGATAATCTTTTCACATGACGCGGCTAAATGATCAACATCCTCTTTCAGCTTCTTGTCGGCATCGTTAAAATGTTCCAATAGCTCAGATAACCTATCCTTCGGCAAAGTCTGGCCACAGAACTCGCATGTAGACGACGAATGTTTTGTATGAATTGCAAGCCCGCTTTCTATCCAATCAGAGATATCCTGATTGTCTTTTAGTCTGTCGATAACTTGGGATTCGACCGTTTGTAATAACAAAGCTTTGGCATCGGATATGTTTTCAATTAGCGCCTCAGCTAAACTTTTTTTCTTGTTGTTATCAATTTCAATCTCTATGTCTTTAATAGTTTCAATTTGTGGTTTTGAATTTTGTTTTACAGCAATTGAGAGAGTATTTAATTCTTCATCGACCAAAAGCAACTTCTGGGATAAACTAGCAAAATCCGATTCTGCGTTATCCTTTCTGTACGTTCTAATTGCTCCGCCCATTATAGCTACATAGATAGTTTTAGCTATCTCAGTAAATGTTTTATTCTTTGTTTTATTTTGTTGTTCTAATAAGTCATTGAACTTTTTAAGTTCCAAGTTCTTATTTTCAAGTTCCTTCTCATCGCTCTCAATCTGCTCGACAACTTCCTTATTTGCATCGCCGAGGATTAATGTTATAGCCTTCGCCTTACTGTCTTGAATCCTAATGTTGTTATCTATATAGTTTTTATTAAAGACACGGATCTTCTTATTAAACGCTTCGCCTTGCATATACTTTAGGCTAGAATTATCTTCTATCTCGTATTCTACTTCTGGGCAGCTGTTCAAAGTCCCATGCTCGAAAGCGCCGAATAATCTCGAAAGAGTTGTTTTGCCTGTTCCATTCCACCCATATATCAAATTATATGTTTTGAATGGAGGCAATCCTGACTTCCAGCGGAAATCATTAAATACCAGCGGAAGTTTCTTAATTTTATTTATCTTTGAGATCATAGGTTGCTTATACTCTTATCTTTCCGCTCATCAATCGCGGCAACAGGGAATCCCTGATCTTAATTAAGCGTTCGTTCTCTTCCGTCAAATTGAATATCTGCTTGTCAATATCTCCTGCATTCTTTTCAAATTCAATAATTACAGTTTCTGGCGGAATAAGACAGGCTATGTTTGCTAAACTTTCCTTATTGATAGATCCAAACACAGTTCCCTCATCGTCATACCGGCTGATAAGCTTCTGAAGAGATTTAACCGTGTGGTACGTATAAGAAGGGAAGGAGTCTTTTCTTATTGCTCCAACACCTCGACCAATACAACATTCCTCGTATGCCATGTTTATATCACCAACCGGTGCTCTAACGCTTATCAGCGTATCAAGCGATTTGGCTTTCCTTTTAGGCTCGGTACAATAAATGCGACGGGATGGAAACCGGAAGCCGAAATCTGTTCTGCCTTGGTAAAAAGGCAAGCCCTCTTCATTTTCATTGTAGGTTTCGCCTGATGGAGATTGTCCCATAATAATCTCAAATTCTTCTCCCAGTTTTCCAGCCTTCCACCCTACCGGTATCTCTCCCAATTCCGAATCAACCATCTTGCCGCCGCTGGACTTGTAAGGCTTGCCGTTATTGTCCGGGAATTCAAAATCCACGAACCAATGTTTAAATAGAGCGCTGGCCAGTTTTTCCAGGTTGGCGTTTATTTGGCGATTAAGCTCGATCTTGTCGTCTAACGAAGATAATATTTCGGCGATCCGTTCCTGTTCCTTCGTATTAGGTAGAAGAAACTCAAAATCCTCTATTCTTAATGGCGAAGTGTGTTTAACAGTCGTACCAGTTGCACTGCCAAGAATCCAGCTACGGTAGTCATAGTTTCTCATTTTCCAATACAAATAATCAGGAATAATATCCTTGGATTTAAAAACTACAAGTCCTATTCGCTGGTTGTGTAAAACAGACTTGCCATCTATCTTTGGAATTAGGGCCGAATAACCCAATGTATCACCGGCTTTACTAAGATCTGTCATTGTGACGACTAAGTCTCTCTCTTTTAATACATAGTCATTTGAGACATTTCCGTTATAATATTTGAACTTAGAAGAACTAAAACCTCCTCCAATACTAAAATTACCCGGTGTTAGCAATATATAATTCGTAGGGCTATCTGAAAAATATTTACCCTCAAAAGGAAAGCCGTGCTTAATCTTAATTAGATCGCCAAGCCTAACAGGACGCCATTCCGTGGCGATGGATTGAGCTTCGGTATTATTTATTATACTGGCCTTAGAGCTCATAGCCTATGCTCTTTAAATTTTTCTTTATCCGCTCCTCAAGCTCCCTCGACTGCTTGAATTGCTCGGAAAGTTCGGAGGTTATCCGCGCCATTTTCCCCTCAAATACCTCGTCATCCTCTTCAACGTAATCAGTCCCGACATACCGGCCCGGCGTGAGGACATGGCCGTTCTTCTCGACCTCCTCAACCGAGGCGGACTTACAGAACCCCTTCACGTCCTCGTACTTGCCGGTCTTAGTCCTCCAGGCATGATAGGCCCCGGCAATTTTCTCAATGTCCTCATTAGTTAGCTCGCGATTCTTGCGCGTGACCATTGTGCCCATCTTCCGGGCGTCTATGAACAGTATCTCGTCGTGCCTGTCACGGAACTTATGGTTATGACGGTCGCGGGAGACAAACCAAAGACAGGCTGGTATCTGCGTCGTATAAAACAGCTGGCTCGGCAGGGCAATGATGCAATCTACCAGCCCGGCCTTGATAAGTTTAGTCCTGATCTCACCCTCGCCTGAAGTATTGGAAGAAAGAGAGCCATTAGCCAGGACAAACCCGGCGATGCCGGTAGGCTTGAGGTGGTGGACCATGTGCTGTATCCAGGCATAGTTTGCATTGCCGACCGGCGGCACTCCATACTTCCAGCGCACGTCATCTCTTAGCCGCTCACCGCCCCAATCGCTGATGTTGAATGGCGGATTCGCAAGGATAAAATCGGCCTTTGTGTCTTTATGTAAGTCATTATGAAAGGTGTCTGCATTATTAGGCCCAAGATTGCCCTCTATGCCACGGATGGCAAGGTTCATTTTTCCTAATCGCCATGTAGTGGGATTCGATTCCTGACCATAGATTGATAAATCATTCTTTTTCCCGCCGTGGGCTTCAACGAATTTCTCGCTCTGTACAAACATGCCGCCACTGCCACAGCAAGGATCATAGACCCGGCCTTTGT